>CALCOW010000338.1 GCA_937899935.1 uncultured Phycisphaerae bacterium | reverse complement strand
ATGGTCGTCAGTTCTACATTTCGTGACCAAGGCCAGAATCGTAGACAAGCCATGAACATTCTCCGCGCTAAGTTAGAGCAACTTGAAGAAGAAAAACGCCAGGCAGAACTTAACGCTGCGACTGGTGGCAAGGTTGATCAGGGTTGGGGCACGCAAATCCGAAGCTACGTCTTTTATGACAACCGAGTAAAAGACCACCGCACTGGTTTTGAAAATGGCAATCCGCAGAGTGTGCTCGATGGCAATTTAGAAGGTTTTATTGACGCCGAGCTCAAACGAAGACGTGGTGACGAGGGGTAATCCTTTGGATTACTTCTGCCGTCTGAGAAGTTTTCGTTTAGAACGGTAAGGCGGCTAGATCCACATTGCCACCAGTCACCACAGCTACGACACGCTGGCCTTCAACTTCAGACTGGAAAACTGGATCAAGTACTGCAGCGATCGCCACCGCTGAACTTGGTTCGATAATAATCTTGGCTCTTTCCCACACCAATCGCATTGCAGAAATAATTGCCTCATCAGACACGGTGACAACTTGTTGTACATGGTCGCGAATGATTGGCCAGGTCAGTGATCCCAGACTCGTAAGCAGTCCATCTGCAATTGTATTGGGATTGATCTGCTCAATGAGTTGTCCAGCCTGCATTGACCTTGCAGCGTCATCAGCTCCGAGTGGTTCTGCCGCGACCACACGCGTGCTTGGACTTCGCGCTGCCATTGCCAAAGCGATTCCGGAGAGTAGCCCACCACCACCAACAGGCACCACTACGACATCAACCGGATCTGATCCCGCTTGCTCAAGAATCTCGAGCCCGCAGGTACCTTGTCCCGCTATCACGCGAGCGTCGTTGTAGGGGTGAATAAAAGTGCCACCTGTCTGCTGCATCACTTTGGCAGCGGTGTCCTCCCTGGCCTGAAGGGTGGGTTCACAGAGGGTGATCATGCCCCCATAAGACTCGACCGCTTTTTTCTTGATTGCCTTGGCGTTCGATGGCATCACCACATTGGCTGGGATGCCCTGCCTCTGGGCTGCAAGAGCCAAGGCTTGTGCATGATTACCTGAACTATGCGTGACAACACCATTTCGCGCACTGGCTTCGTCCAGTTGCATCACTGCATTGGTCGCACCACGAAACTTGAAGGCACCAGCTTTCTGAAAAGACTCCGCTTTAATCAACAGATCACGATTAGCTAGATCGCTGATCGCTTTGCAAGAAATCAGTGGTGTGCGATGGGCTCTTCCATGCAGACGTTCTGCAGCTGCTTCTATTTCATCGATCGTGACAGCATATTTTTCCTGAGTTGGCTTCATGCGATGTTGCTGGAGATTTTACTCATACGATTGACAACTTCAGCAACAACCTCAGCAGATGGGAATGCTGATATGCGAATGTAGCCTTCGCCACATGAACCAAAACCCGAACCGGGCATGACGATAATCTGATGCGTATTAAGCATCTCATCGAACATTTCCCAGCTGGAGACGCCCTCTGGACAAGCCGCCCAAACATATGGTGAATGTTGTGCACCATAAACGGTGAGCCCTAGTGACTCGCAACCCTGACGCAACAGTCGGCCATTTTCAAGATATTTGTCGATGATCGCTGTCGCCTGAGTCTGGCCAGCCTTGCTGTAGAGCGCCTCGGCTCCGCGTTGAACGATATAGGAAACACCATTTGACTTGGTGCTCCAGCGTCGATTCCACATGTCATGTAAGACTAACTTTGTGCCATCCACTGTCTTCCCGGTGAGTTCCTTGGGGCACACCGTAAAACCACAACGCACCCCCGTAAAACCACCGCTTTTTGAAAAACTATGAAACTCAATCGCACATTGACGCGCTCCTGGTATCTCATAGATTGACTTTGGCAGCGAGTCATCTCGAATGAAGTCTTTGTACGCAACGTCATAAAGAATAATTGCTTCATGATCCAATGCATATGCAACCCAGGCCTCAAGCTGCGCTCGGGTGATTGTCTCTCCGGTGGGGTTATTTGGGTAACAAAGATAAATGAGGTCTAACGGCACACTCGGGATATCTGGCACAAAACGATTTTCAGCAGTGGCAGGCAAATAGGTGAGTCCTGCGTATTGACCATTTTCTCCAACAGAACCTGTGTGGCCCAACATGACATTGGTATCAACGTAGACTGGATAGACCGGATCGGTAATCGCAATTCGGTTTTCGTGGCAGAGGATGTCAAGAATACTTGCACAATCACCCTTCGATCCGTCAGATACAAAAATCTCCTGCGCATCGATATCGATGCCGCGATCTTGGAACTCATGTTGGGCAATCGCCTCGCGTAGAAATGGATACCCGGTGGGTGGTCCATAGCCGTGAAAGGTCGATCCTCGACCTTGATCATCAACCGCTGAATGCATCGCTGTGACGACCGCTGGAACAAGTGGTTCAGTGACATCCCCAATACCGCATCTCAAGAGCTTGTCTTTTTTAGATGGATTCTGATCACAGAATTCGGTGACACGATGATCAACTTCCCGGAACAGATAGGCACCAGCTAGCTTTTGATAATTCGCATTTACATAGGCCATTTATTTTTGGAATATCAGATGAAGCCGAGTTTCAAATGAACAGCATCTCTGACAATACCTTCTCCTAAACTAGCTAGGACTAGCTGAGATGGTAGGCACAGCGCAAAGCGAACAAGCCCACGCAGGCGGAACATTCCGAAGAACCATGGATTTCGTGGCATGGCATCGTTGATGTATCTCAGCCATCAATTTTTTTCTTGCATTAATACTGCGGCGCATGCGGGGCACAAACAACAATGGCAACTTCAACTTTGCCATCCCCATATATGCAAAGTAGACCATGTGCCCTGATGGTTTCAACTGATTTAACATGCAGTCAAATAGCTCGTCTACATTATTGACAGGAAAATTATTGAATGGCAATCCACAGATAATGTCGTCATATGGACCGTGAAGTTCTGCTTCGAGTATTGAACAATTATGAATTTCTACGGTGATCCCCGGATTCGTTTGACGAAACGGGCTAACAATCTGTTCTTCAAGGAACTGGCAGAAGTTTGGCTGCAACTCGACAACATCAAGTCGGTCACCTGGTCGTAAGTTTTTGAGTATCTCGCGCGTGAAAGGACCGGTACCAGCGCCCACTTCTAGAACACGTCGTGAAACATCACTTGACTCAAGTTGCATCCATTTCGTCATATGACGAGCAAGTCGCGGTCCCGATGGACAAAAAGCGCCAATCTCATACCTATTACGTATTGCGCTTCGCGTGAATCTCAACATTGACCAAACTCCTATCTTGGCTCACTACTTTCACTCATATCGTGTTCACGAAATCAACGTAGTGCCCAATCTTGGAGCCGACTACAAAAAGCTGCGATTGAAGGCCTAGGGCGCGGTCGTGCTACCTTCCGAAATCTTAACCAACTGATCAAACGCAGCAGCGTCAGCAATGGCTATCTCGCTAAGCATTTTACGATTCAATGATACGCCAGCCTTTGTAAGACCATTCATAAACCGGCTATAGCGTGTATTTCGCATGCGGCATGCAGCTGTAATTCGAGTAATCCATAGCCGCCGGAAGGATCGGCGCCGATTACGCCGGTCACGATAAGCAAACTGCCCCGCTCGAATAAGTGCTACCTTGGCTTGTTGTTTATGACGGCTCTTTGTACCCCAGTAACCACGTGCGTCTCGGAGTACTCGACGGCGGCCTTGGGTTCGAGCCGCACCTTTACGTATGCGAGGCATAACTCGCTCCTTCTCATTGCGTCAATACGGAGGTCACCTCACTGGGCTCCAGCGACTTCGGCAACACCGCCGATGCTGGAACATAGGGGGGACGCTTGATCCCGACCGACGTCCTTTGGTTTTGAACCAACAAACCAAACCGCAGATCAAGTCTCCGATGTCGTGGCACTGGTATCTGCTGAACCAGCATCACTCGGACGATCTGTTCTGGAAACAGACAAGCCTAAGAGGGAACGCAACCGCTTCATATCTGCACTCTGCGCAAAGCGTGGCACACGATAGCTGCGACGTAGCTTCCCTGATTTATGACTTCGACGATGACGGCCATATGCTGCGTGGAAACGCACCTTACCTGACTTGGTAATGCGGATTCTCTTGAGCAATCCCTTATGTCGCTTCTGTTTTGGCATCAGACTATCCTCGAAATCGCCTGCTCATTCCCGGACGATGGCGTTGGGCCCCTTGAGGGGCAAGCCGGGAAGGTTAGCAGATGGATGCCCTGCAGCCAAGCCAGCGACTGAAAAGTTGTTTGAGAGGCGGCTCGCTGCCTCAGTGAGCCAGGAAAACATCCAGGTCAGTGACGGAATTCGCGTCAGGCGCGAGGTTTTCAGTGCCAATGCCCTGTGGCAGCCAGATATTGTCATGGAACCCATCGTGCTCAAACACTGGGAGTTCATAGAGTTGACGGCAAGATCCATCTGACCAAAGCGTGTTTTGTCTTCCTTGAGCCCGATGGTTTGCCGAAAGTTCCATGGCTGAGGCCCTACGGTTTTCTCGAAGTGCCTCAATGACGGGATTCTTGTCTGCAAGGATGATCGTTGCGCGGCCCGTTGCAAGCCGCATCATCTGGCCCGGCTCTTGCATCTGATAACTGTAGCTGACGGAATGATCGTGACTGCCTGGACAGTTGAAGTGACCATCGGCGCAGTAGTTCCCGTCAGTCAATGGTTCTAGATTACGTGTATTTGAGAATTGCCCCCAACCACCACCAATACCCGCTTGCATGACATTAGGCATCACACCTTCATTGTCATCTGCAAAGAGGGAAAAACCACTCCCAATAGAGGCGAGGTTATTTGTACATGTAGTGTGTGCAGATTGCTCACTCATCTGATTAAGAATAGGAAGCGTGATACTGGCAATGATCAATAGCACCGCAGCTAAAGCAACGAAGTCTGGCAGGCGTATACGTCGCTGCCCACGATTACTGCCTTGTTCTTCAGTAAGCATACCCACGCTCATACGAGAGCTACGTTGCTGTTCATATTGGTCAATGCGAGCAAGCGCCGCATCTACCAGTGTGGCTTGATCTACTAAATCATCTTCACCGACAGGATAAGCCTCTAAGACATGCATCAGACCTTGAACACGATCTAAACGACGCTTTTGCTCAGCTGATAGACCTTCTATTTGAGACCGATCAAAACCAACCTCTACCAAGGCATCGAGAACAACTTGGTCCTCTGGTGAAAGGTTGGTTGCTTTGTCATCTGATTGATCCCAGTGAGGAGTCATTCCTCGCCTCCATCTTCTTTATCTTCGTTGATTGACTTCCAAGTTGTCGCGAATGTTGCAACAGCAGTATGGAGTCGACTCTTTACGGTGCCCAGTGGAATCTCTAGAGATTCTGCAATCTGGCTATAGCTCATGCGCTGGAAGTAACTCAGTAATAGAATTTCTCGCAAGTGCGCAGGCAGTTCATCTACAGCTTTCTTGACTTGCACTTGTAACTCTTCGGATTCAAGTGGAAGGTCAGGAGTTGGTAATTCAGATTCAAGAAGATCAACAAAAGGTCGTCCCTCATCGTCGCTCCCCATGGATGCGGACAATGAAACACTCTTATGTTTGCCATGCTTGCGGTGATGGTCTCTACCTTTGTTCGCCGCAATTGTGAAAAGCCATGGCTTGAAGCGGCGACTCAAGTCAAACGAATCTGCAGATTGATGCACTTGTAGGAAGGCTTCCTGAAATACATCTTCGGCTGCTGCACGCGATCCCAAAAAGCGAATGAGGAAATGCAGCAACTCCGCTGAATAGCGGTTCATGAGAGCCTCGAATGCAGCCCGATGCCCATCGAGATATGCCTCGATCAGCTGTTCATCAGTCGCGTCAGCCCAGGAAGTTGGGTCAATCTTTAAATCTGTCATGACAGTTTGAGCCATATGGCAGGGGGGCATCATAGTCGACAACATGGCCCTACCTGAGCCAAATAGCCGATTGAGGGGGCAAGCAGCACCCTCCGAACCTCCAACGCCAGCCTGTAATGTAATGGCAACCATCTCTCTGGTGCTACGAGATGACTTGCCTTAGAGATCGCCGTCTTTAGGATGTATTTCTATCATCTGCCCAGATTGGCTGGGCGATGGCATTATTGGTACCCCAAACAGGGTTTATGTGGAGCTCAGAAGGACGATTATGGGCGTTCCAATTTCACAAATGTGGACGGTGGCCAGCTATGTGATCGGCCAGAAACTACGTCGCCGAAAGAGATATCCCCTGGTGCTGATGCTGGAACCACTGTTCCGGTGCAACTTGGCCTGTGCGGGTTGTGGGAAAATTCAATACCCCGCGCACATCCTGAAGCAGGACCTCCCCCTCGAAGACGCACTCGATGCCGTTGATCAATGCGGCGCTCCGATGGTTTCGATTCCCGGTGGTGAACCGCTGCTCTACCCGTACATTAAAGAGCTTGTTGATGGACTCATCAAACGTCGCAAGTACATCTACCTTTGTACCAATGCAATAATCCTTAAGCAGAAACTTGAAGAGGGATTATTCGAACCGAGCAAGTACTTAAGCTTCTCGGTTCATATGGATGGTGAGCAAGAACAACATGATTTTGCCGTCTGTAGAGAGGGTATCTACGACAAAGCAATCGAAGCCATTCGATTGGCTGTCAATCGAGGCTTCAGAGTCACGACCAATACGACACTCTTTGAAGGCACTGATCCTAACTCTGTTCGTAGATTCTTTGACGCCATGATGGATGTCGGTGTCGAAGGCATGATGGTCAGTCCTGGATATGCCTATGACAAGGCTCCCGATCAGACGAACTTCTTGCCTCGAAAAAATACCGAAGAACTCTTTGAGATGATCCTCTCAAATCGTGAAAAACGATGGAAGTTCAATCAATCACCACTCTTCCTTGAGTTCCTGATGGGTCAGCGCGAATATGAGTGCACCCCATGGGGTAACCCAACATACAATATGTTTGGTTGGCAAAAACCCTGTTACTTGCTGCAAGAGGGTTATGTCGATTCGTTTGATGAGCTACTCGAAGATACTGCGTGGGAAAACTATGGACGTGCTTCCGGGAATCCCGCTTGTGCCAACTGCATGGTGCACTGCGGATATGAGCCAAGTGCAGTCGATCATACATTTGCTTCATTTGGAGGCATCTGGGGCAATATCAAAGCAATGATTTTCAACCAATATGCCAACCCCAAGGCAATGAGCAGGCTGAAGGAAGAAGAGGCGAAGCCTCATGGCCCTGTTGCTCATCTGGTTCAACTGGGATTCGGCGATGATTTGAGAGCAGCTGGTGTAGACGTCAATGAAGAAATAACTGAGCATGTGGGAGCCGCATGAAACGACAATTTCAAATACTCAGTGTCTCAATGGCGTGCCTGTTGACGGGCGCCTGTATGCAGCAGCCAAAGCAAAGAGCGCCTCGACCAGCTTTTTCCCGTCCAGTGAAAGTCGTGATGATTTCGATGCCAGACTCATCCGCATCACTGAAAATGCGCTCGCGGTTACAGGCCATCGCCCACGAATATCAAAACTTCAGCTACATCGATATTGATGTGCTGCTACTTCCTGATGATGACCCTCGACTTGCCTATGGTGCGCCGACAATTCTTTATAAAGGCAAGGATATATTTGGCAAAGAGCCGCGCAAGGTAGATGGAATTAGCAGTCGGACGTATGACGATGTTGTACCCAGCGAAAATGAAATAGTTAAGAGCATCCAAAAAATGGTGCATCAATCGAAGCCAGAGCCGTCGAAAACAACTGACGATTAGTGATCTGAGCCGCACCTTTTGTCCATACAAAAAGACGTTCTTAATATTGGTTCATTATGTTGATTGAACACAAAGCATGATTACTTGGTGGGCCTATCCCTATATCGAACAACAAGCTTGGGTTGTCCTGATCAGTTGGACATTCTGGGTACTTCTAAGCATTACCTTGCATGAGCTTGCCCATGCTTATACCGCAACTTGGCAAGGCGACCAAACGCCAAGGCAGTTTGGAAGACTCTCCTTAAATCCATTGGTTCATATGGGGTCTTATTCAATCATTGCGTTCATATTGATTGGTTTGGCCTGGGGTGTCACACCGGTTAATCCCGCACGATTCCGATGGGGACGAATGGGTCGTATCCTCGTGGCAGCAGCAGGACCTGCTACCAATCTTCTGATCGCGATTCTTTGCTCGCTTATCTTTGCAGCAATCAAAGCATGGTCGCCGGCAGAAGAAACTGGCTTGAGTCAGAATCTCTTGGTGCTGTTCCAGATAGGCATCGCAATCAATCTGCTGCTCTTGTTTTTTAATCTCTTACCTGTACCACCTCTCGATGGGTCGCAAATTCTTGCCGCTGCGTTCCGGCCACTCGACCGCCTGTTCAGTCGGCCCGGCGCTCCACTCTTTGGCCTTGCGGTGATCATGGTCATCTTTCTCAGTGGATTCGATGGCCTCATCAACATGTTTGTGAACGTACAGAGCCAGACACTTGAGACATGGTCGTCATCCCTTTTTCCGAGCTCTGGGGGCTGAGAATCGGGTCTGAAGGCAATCCCTTGCATGCCCCCCTCTTCACACCTTGATTGCGGTGGTCTGTCTGCTATCCTGCCTCGTTCGCATCCGCTTCCTGAAGCGGTGTCGTACGGAGTTGATCGCCCCAGCCAAAAGCTGGGGTTGTTGGGCCACGCGGCCTGCCTCCCCCGACATCGTCGTCTGGCTTTCGCCATCGAAGGAAGCGCTTGAAAGGAGTCTCGAAATGGTTGTTTTGCGTCTAAAGCGGATGGGCCGCCGCCATCGCCCCTTTTATCGTGTCTGCGCCATGGACAAGCGATCACCGCGCGACGGACGTGTCATCGAAGAGCTTGGGTGGTTTGACCCACTTGTTGAAGATAGCAAACAAACAGAGTTGAAAATCGATCGAATTAACTATTGGTTGAGTGTTGGCGCTCAGCCCAGTTCGACTGTTGCGACCCTCCTTCGCCGCGCTGACTGTGATCCAAAACCAGGCAAGAAAGTTGAAGCTGGCAGCTAAGCCATCTGATACAGACGTGATTCAATAATGCGCATTGATATTCTCACCATTTTCCCGGAGATGTTCAGCCCTGTATTAGGCTGTAGTATTCCTGCGCGGGCAGCTGCGGCAGGTTTGGTGGAGTATCACATCCATGACATTCGTGATTGGGCTAATGGCCCCCACAACAAGGTTGATGATCGACCTTTTGGTGGCGGACCTGGCATGGTCATGATGTGTCAACCAGTTTATGACGCCGTTCACGCAATTGAAGCAATGGACCCGCGACCCGCTCAACGTATCTTGTTGAGCCCGCAGGGCGCCCCATTGACCCAACCGTGTGTTGAAGAGCTTTCATCTTGTCAACGCCTGCTCCTCATCGCTGGCCGGTATGAGGGTATTGACGAACGTGTCATCGAAGAACTTAAACCATTAGAGATTAGCATCGGTGACTTCGTAGCGAGTGGTGGTGAACTACCCGCAATGCTACTGACCGACGCGGTCATTCGTCTCATTCCTGGCGCCTTGGGCCATGCCGACTCAGCAGCTGAAGATTCATTCTCGTCGAGTGCTGACGGACGTCGGCTACTTGATGCTCCTCACTACACTCGACCGCGTGTGTGGAAGAATCGACAAACACCAGATGTTTTGTTGAGCGGCAACCACGAAGCTGTTGCTTCCTGGCGTGACGATGCTCGCCAAACACGTACCGTAAATCGCAGACCCGACCTCCTGAATGGTGACCGCACGATTGGTCAACCAAACGATCACAACTGATCCCACACACAAAGATCACTTTTTGAACCAACGCTCAACCTGGAATCGACCTCATGAATGCTCAAGAACTCGTTGAATCAACCGTCTCAGATCAACTCAAGTCAGAATCCGATCTCCCGAACATCACTGTGGGCGACACAATCAACGTGCACGTGCGAATCATTGAGGGCGATAAAGAACGCATTCAGATTTATCAAGGCGTCATCATTGCGATGCGTGGCCGTGGCGCCAATCGTATGATCACCGTGCGGCGTATTGTCGCCAATGAAGGTGTCGAGCGTGTGTTCCCACTCCACTCACCGAGATTGTCCAAGATCGAAGTGGTCAGGCGTGGTGATGCACGAAGAGCAAAGCTGTACTTCTTGCGTGGTCGCGTTGGTAAGAGTCGTCGAATTCGTGATCAGCGACGAGGACTCAAACACGTCAACTCAAGTAGCTCGTAAGGCAACATTCAGCACAATTGTTCATCTTTCGATCGGACTAGGCAGCACGCCGAAGCCGATCAAGTGACTCAACTGCTGCAAATACGTCACCTCGTATAGAACGAATACGCTTGAGATCTGCAAAGACTAACATCTCTTGTAAT
The DNA here is from genome assembly GCA_937899935.1 of uncultured Phycisphaerae bacterium. Lineage (GTDB taxonomy): Bacteria > Planctomycetota > Phycisphaerae > Phycisphaerales > SM1A02 > JAQWNP01. The sequence continues at coordinate 2,152 of CALCOW010000338.1, read as the reverse complement.
GCAGGCGACAGATTAGCGAGCATGACGTAGCCGCGACTGCCTGCTAGCACCATAAGATGATCGGCAAATCTTGACTGACAAGTCGGATCAATGTTTTGCACATTGAGTAGATCGACGACGTAATCTCTCGCCGGATTACTAGCAAGGCCATGAAAAAGATCATGTATATGCTCAACATCTGAATCGCTGAGGACCTCAGTGATCGTCATGGTCACAATACATCTCGTACCAACCACCTGCACCTTTGCAATCCTCGGCAAAGGGCATGGTGGCTCAGGTGAATTTACTGAGCGACGAGAAAAGTGACTAAGTAAGGACTTGATCATTTGTGATCCCTCACTTCCCCACCCTGGCTAAACACTGTATTTCAATTCGTGAACTATCCAATGAGTCGATCTTGTTCACTATTATTATTGGGCCTAAGGAAAGCGGTAGGTTGCTTTGCCCGAGCCTTTAAACGCATATCTTCACCAGAAGAAATAAAACTATTTTGGCTGGGTTGATGACCTGAACCCTTGAGGTTAGCGGCATGGCGACTATTGCGAAGCCTATCAATGGACTTCTCAATAGCATCGAGAACTGGACGAATTCGTTCGACACTTTTCCTGGATCGTTCCATAATTCTGCACTCCTTTGAATGTCTGGATCGACTGGAACGTCCGGGAAGTTTTCTCCGGGCGAAGGAAGAGCGCAAATATGTAACAAGCGATGGCCTCATAATCGGACTGACCCGCTCATCCCACCTGCAAGCCCACTTCTTCAGTGCTCAATCGCCGGGTCGATCAAGGCGGTTCTTTCGAACTTGCTCTGAAACAGCCTCATAAACGCTCGCCAATAGCCCAACAAAGGGAAACTTGCCATGCATTGGGGAAGGCCCCAGTCGCCGCAAAAGACTCTGGGGTGGATGCTGAATCGGTGGCCGGCGTTCCAGTTCTACAAGACCGGGGCCACATCGCCAGTAATCATCGAGACACTCTTGAAGATGTGGTACGGCTGCTTGTGATTCAGGAATCCAAGGATCCACATGCGCGGTCGCTGCACCCTGTGTTTGAATCGCGCGGTTCTGGGTCAGGCGCTGCAAGATTTGTGCTGCAGTCATGCCGCGTATCTCAAACAACAATAATGGCTCGTTGGTGAGGTGATGACTAAAAATTGAACATAGTGTCGCCACATGCTTGCAAACACCACCAAATGGACAAGTGCACATAAAAGAGAAACCCTCAGCATTTGCGGGGATTAACCTCTCTGCAATTTCTGCACCCTTGGCAGGCAATTCATTTAATAGCAACCTTGCTTCATACGCTGCCTCTTTTGCCATTAACTCGATCAGGTTATTCCAGGCTGCGTCGTCAAGTGGATCAATTGCAACGGTCACTTGATAGGGTTTTGATGAGCGACCCTGCACCTGACCCTGTAATACGCCGCGAGAGACCTCAAATTGAACAGTCTGTCCATCTCGGGCATATTCCAATGCGGCTACCATCGTGCTCGCTTCAAATTGGGTTGCCAGCGAATCCCAAAGGCATTTTCCGATGCCTTCTACTGGAGCGACGTCGGCACCTGATGGAATTGAGACGCCCTTTCTTACACGGCGCATCGCTTGATTCGCTGGCCGATCAACTCGTGCAAATTTTTGGCTTGCATCAGCAGACATTAGCATGTCTCCATTGCTGAATCACGGAGTTGGAAGATGTCCCGCAGCTGATTGGTCGTGAGATCTGCAATCCACTGTTCTCCGCCACCGATAATACCTTCAGCAAGTTCTACCTTGCGTTCAATCATCTGATCGATTCGCTCTTCAAGTGTTCCCATACAGACAAACTTGTGAACATGAACCGCTCGTGTTTGTCCGATACGGTAAGCTCGATCTGTTGCCTGTCGCTCAACCGCAGGGTTCCACCAACGATCAAAATGAAAGACATGATTAGCCGCTGTCAGATTGAGTCCAAGCCCCCCTGCTTTTAAGGACAAAATGAATACGGGAATATCACTATTGGGATCTTGAAAACGATCAATCATTTGCTGTCGTTTTGCTTGCGGCGTGCCGCCATGCAAGAACAGTGACTCAGCATCAAGGTCATGCCGAATCATCGAAGCCAACAACTGACCCATTTGCCTGAACTGTGTAAAGACAAGCGCTTTTCCCCCACTG
>CALCOW010000337.1 GCA_937899935.1 uncultured Phycisphaerae bacterium | reverse complement strand
GGCATCAAAACGCGCATCTTCAACGATTCGAGTCGTTGCAATGTGGTCAGGGTGTGCATCTTCAAAGTAGGGAACAAAAACGATATCAGTACGATGTTCACGAAGAACACCCGCCACAAGATGACGCGCTTCGAGTGAGTATTCAATACACCGATTGGTCAGTCCCAACTGCCGCCGCTGAACACCGAGAATTCGCGCCGCTTCAGCTGACTCTTGTGCTCGGGTCTCTGCATCACCAAATGGCGTTGGTTCACCATTAGACATGTCCAGTAACAAAACATTGTGTCCAGCAGTGGCCAACGCAGCAATCGTGCCGCCCATTCCTAACTCTTGATCATCGGGATGTGGTCCGACTACGAGAATCTGCATGATGCTCAGTTCCCTCCCATATTTGGTGTCGTTGAGGTGACTCCACGACTGGGTAGATTTTCTTGCTCGCTGCCTGCACCTTGCCAACTGAAGACGTCACCTTCTTGGAGCAGTTGCGTCGCGAGGCGTCGTATATAGACCCGCACTTCATCTGCTGCATCAGGCTCACCCATACGCTCTAAATGTGCTATCTCAGGCATGTACCTACCAAGCTCAACCAACGTACCACGATGAGCATAGAGCCAACTCTTATTGCTCGGAGCAAATATTAGTTGATTCATTGCACCGGTAGCGCCGCTACTACGTTGATCTAACAATGAACCTAATTTTAATTGAAGCCGAGCAGCAAGTTCAGCGACCGCCAGCTCGTTTGTAATTTTCAGGTTCTGTGCCTGCACCTCTTCAAAACGACCAGCGTTTGCTGCAACGACGGCCAGCGTAAGTCGTGAAGACAAATCACGAAAATGAAGTTGAATTTCTTCCGTCTGTAATGGCCAACCCGCCCATCGACTCAGTAAATCCCCAGCCTGACCCTCTTCGTCAACCGTCTCTACCAGAGCCATTGCCGACATTAAGGACATAAGTCGCCACAAGTGCTGCATTGAAAGTGCTGCTGATCCACCATTGCCTTGAAGCGACCAGGTGTTAATCCACTGGCGTCTTTGAACGTCAATGGTTTCGGCGAGCGATGCCGCTTGGCCACCCGATAGTCGATCAAATGCCGCATTACCAGCCACCAACTTTGCTTCACCAGGCAAGGTGATAAACGCTTCGATTTCAGAACCAAGCCGAGCCATGCTCTTCACCGCCGCGTCACGTCCTCTCACATCAAACAGGGACATGGCCAGGCCTCGTATGACATGGGCGAGTTGTGTGTGGACACTTGGATCAAGCTGCACCATTTGGGCATACCAATGATCTAATGCTCTAAGGCGCTCTAAATCATGCAGATAATTACGCAAGGTCTGTACCAAGGTGATAACTGAGGGATCCGATCGATCGGCCTGGCGCTCAATCAATGACGGCAGCTTGGCAATCACTTCTCTTTCAATACCCCTGTAATGGCGATCAACTCGTTTCTCAATCCGAAACAACTCCCCACGCAGAGAGCCTTGCGGCAAAGCCTTCAGGCTGAACGGTGGCAGCCTTCGATAAGACCACATCACATCGAAAATATCGAGAGCGAACAAAAGCTGTTGTTCGTAGATTTCACTCACACCATGCTTTTCTCGTTCTCTCTCAAGTGAACGAAGAATGTCGACCATGTCAGATGGTTGCACACGCATACCTTTGTGATTACTCATTGCGGTAATGAGTTCTAGTATCTCAGCAAGCAAGGCATATTCGACAAATACCAATCGAGCATCCGGCCGAGTGTCTGGGGCAGAAAACCAAACAAGGCCTTCTTCCCATCGGTCTTGATACAGTTCCCTTTGCTTTTTCGGTAACCAAGCTGCCGACTCGAGCTGCTCAACAAAATGAATGGCCTCAACAAGTTCATGTTGCAATGCAAGTGCTCTTAATCTAAGAGCCGGTATCGCTTGAGCTTTTTTAAGTCTCTCGGAAATCAACCGGAGAGCTTCGAGTGACTCTGCTTTCAAATTCGCTTGATTAATCGCCTCTTCTAAGAGATTTATATCCAATCGGTTACCTTGAGAGGCGCCATAGGCATCGTGCACGGCATCTGCTGAGATCCAGTGGGACTGTAGTGGCTGCTCCTCCAAGTAGCTGACTACTTCCGCTAAAGAGGAGAGGCGAATCATCAGCCATTTGTCGAGACTCGCAGGATCGAGCTCTGTCGTCAGATTCTCATGGCTCTTGTTTTGATCTACGAAACGAATAAGTGCATTCACAACGCGAGACTGCTTTGCGATATCCGCTGGCATTGCTTGCGATGTTGATCGTAATCCATCAAGTGATCCATCAATGACATCACGTGCCCTTGCCAATTGGGCACCACTCGTAATTGCGTATGAACCATCGGCCCCAGCTCGCTCTCCAGAAGCTAAGAGGCTCGCTGCCAGCGTCCGATGCGCAATCGCAACGTCCAACAGTAACAACTCCCGTGGACTTGCCGTTGAGCGTTGCCTCTGTAAATCGTTAATCTCAGCATCGAGTTCCAGCACCAACTCAGAGACCCTAGTTGGCTGGGCTAACACGGGCGTGTTTATAGGATCCGGAATATCTAGTTGTTGGCCCGTTGCCGCCCCAATAATGGAAGCCAATACCAATATGAGATGGTTGAAATGCATTCTCATAGATCTACAACATCTGGGTACTTAATCCACTTTAAGCAAAGGCCTTCTGGAGGCAATGTGGGCCCGGCCATCGAACGATCACAAGCAGCACGTATAGAGGGAATTTCATCTGGCTTGAGTTGCCCTCGCCCGACCTCGACTAAGGTTCCTGCAATAACGCGCACCATGTTATATAAAAAGCCATTTCCACTCACTTCAATGGCACACCGATGGGGCCCAGTCTCCTTACAGACACAAGAATAAACTTCGCGCACCGTTCCCTTGCGACCATGATTGACCCGAGTAAAGCTAGCAAAATCGAATTCACCTACGAGGTGCTGCGCCCCTTCATTCATCAGACCAACATCCAGATCGACCGGCAACCATGTATGTAAATGTCGATCGAAGAGCGGGCGATCATGCTCCATTGGAGAGCCAAATGAAATTGAGTATGTATAGCCTTTGGAAAGTGCATCACTGATTGGGTTGAAGCTCGCATGAGTCAGCCCAAGCTCTCGAACCTGCATGTCTCGAGGAAGCCGACCATTGATGGCAATTCGTAAACGATCCAAAGGCAGAGTGCGTGTGCTTGAAAACACCGCTACTTGACCTACTGCGTGCACGCCAGCATCTGTCCTGGATGCCCCGAGTATGGTGATGGGTTCTCTCACCACACGGCGGACCGTATCTTCAAGCACACCCTGACAAGTACGCATGGGTTCTGAATCTGGCGGATGTTGCTTCTGCCAGCCATGAAAATCAGTGCCGTCATAGGAAACTATCAGTTTATAGTTCGGCATTGTTCAATCACAGCCGTTGCTTTGCTTCAAAGGAACAACATTGATTGCCTTGCAACCAAGAATGCGAAGCACTTAGTGCCCAAACAAATTCACCTCTGGAAACATGCCTTTGGCAGCGAAATACTCTAGAGCCTCATCAACAGAAGCAAATATTTGTGTGGCTGTTTCCGTAATGAACGGTGAAGGACTTCGTTTCGGCTTCCAAACGACATACACCTCTTTAGTATGCTCCCAGGCATGATGAAGTTCCCGTTCAACACCACTCGATAAGCCAGGGCCACCTCCAGGCAACTCTGGAATCAATGACACAATCATGTCTGATTGATCGATCAACTTAAAGTCTCGCATGTAAATCTGGCCGTCAATATCGCCAGCGATGTCGAGCACCTCCTGTACAGATACTCGTATTGGCTCGCCATCTGAACGACCACCAAACTGATGGGGCGTGACATCAAGCCATTCTTCTTTTGACTCACGGGCTTCAAGAGCGCGGTCTAACAGAAGTTTTTCGTCAACGTCCGCTGGATCGAAACAGATAAAGTGCTCTGCGAGTCGCCTTCGGAATTCTTCTATCTCAGCAAGGACATCAGGCATTCCAACAACATGTGTCATTGGAAAACTTGGATACACTCTCTTGAGGTCGGGTCGTGTTACGAGACGAACACAAGTTTCAATAGTTTCTTTATGGCGACCGCGACTGAGAATATAAAACTCGTTGTGGCATCCAAGTGCTTGAGCGAGAAGTTCGGTCGCAAGAATTTCTTCTTCACGCCATACCATGCAATCCTTGAGTGTTGCATCAATGTCATGCTCTTTGTGCATACGATGATGTACAACCTCAATGTTATCCATAAGACAAATCAACATATTGGGACTGGCTTGCTTCATTTGATCAAAGTCATAAGCACTAAATAAACCATGCCGCCAACGGAAGGTTGCGTGTGTGTTGATTAATATGTTTGGGTGTTCGTCGACTGGGCGTGTCTCAGAGATAATGTCCTTGAATGCCGCCCGCCTCAGCGTGTGCAGTCGGCTTAGCGGCAAGTCGAGAATGCGCCCTTTTCGAACATCAGGTGCCTCGGCATACATCATGTCACCGACGTTAAACATCTCGATCGGGGCACCTCGCTCGCCCGCGAGCTGCTCGACCGCCTCGAGGTAGTGCTTCTTATCCATTCCAATCTGGCCAGTCATTACCACGCGCATTTGAGTACTCCAAGAAGTGCTCGTTACCGAATCGTCGACTCTCCGACGCCTCCGACAACCAACACCACAGTATAGGGGGTACAGGACACGGCGCCTGAATCATTGACTACAGATTTCGTGATTCCTGCTCAGTCGATCTGGCCCCCACGGTATGGACACACGATGGGTCGTAGGTGCTGGCTTGTTTAAGCCAAGCGATTGGGGCACGTGGGGGTCGATGCCGAGATTTTCTCGCACGCAACCAGAGCCCAAAAAGAAAAACCGCGACCACAACCACCAGTACGACGACCGCAATCTTGATCAGGAGATCTACAAAGTTCTTCGTCTCTCCCATGCCTCTGCCAATCAAATAGCCCAGCCCCAACTGGAATGGCACGGTGATAGCAACACACACGGCTTCGGCTAATAGAAACTTCCAAAACTTTAATCGAAAGGCACCGACCACTGTGATCATGGTCGTTCTACTCGCCGGAATAAACCGACTAATGACAACAACCCATAACCCATAGTGATCGAACTTATACTTCATTTCCAGCAATCTACGAGGATGAACAAGACGTTTCATCCACCTCTTTCTAAGAAGCTTCATTCCAAATGCACGACATATTCCATACCAAGAGATGTCAGCGAGGATGACACCTAAATAGGTCAATGGCACCATTGGCCACCAACCAAATTTACCCTGGCCGATCAGCATGCCGGCTGGGATAATGATCATGTCTTCGCCAAGCGGAATGCCCACACCCGAGAGGTAAAGCAAGAAGAACACCAGCCAAGGGCCATAGACGTTAATCTGCGCGAAAATATGTTCTGATAGTTCGTCAATCATGAATCGTAAAAAGCTCTCTGCTTGATAGTGTAGGTTCTTTACTGCGATGGGACTGTGATCTCCCTGAGAAACAAGAAACTCGATGACTCGTGTTAATCCAGTCAATCTTCCAGCCGTTCTTACAGGCGTACTCGTTGCACCAGATACGTTCAAGGGAACGCTACCTGCCACACAAGCCGCCGAAGCCATCGCACAGGGCGTCCGTAAGGTGTATCCCAATTGCCGTCTTGATTTATGCCCACTTGCAGACGGCGGCGAGGGCAGCCTGTTGGCTGTCCATCCATCTTTGGGTGGGCAGCTGAGGCGTGCTGAGGTTCTCGATCCATTGGGCCGTGGGTGTCCGGCAAGTTGGCTACAGGTGCCAGAGCAAAATTTGGGCGTTATTGAACTCGCCGAAGCTTCAGGTTTACTACGGGTTAGTGATGCTGAGAGATGCCCACTCCAAGGAACCACTTACGGAACTGGGCAACTGCTTCAAGAGGCGATTGATCATGATTGCAAGAACATCATTCTATTTCTGGGCGGAAGTGCGACCATCGATGGTGGCCTTGGAATGGCTCATGCGATGGGGGTCAAACTACTCAATGCTGCAGGAGAGCAAATGAATGGCCCACTGCCACCAAAGCAATACCATTCAATAGCTCGCATTGACTCAAGTGCAGTCTCACTGCAATGGGATGCACTCACTATTGCCTGCGATGTCAACAACCCACTCATCGGCAGCAACGGTGCTGCCCAGATCTATGGGCCGCAAAAAGGTGCCTCTTCGAAACAAGTTCGAGTTCTGGAAAATGCACTGCTACATCTCAGCTCATTCTTCCCAAATGTTGATCCGCTTTCTGCAGGCACGGGGGCTGCAGGTGGAGCTGGCTTTGGAGCGAAAGCAATGCTGGGAGGCACCATCGTCTCAGGCATTGAGACCATTATGAAACTGGTGAATTTCCAAGAACGTTGTCGCAATGTTTCATTGGTGATCACTGGTGAAGGTCAACTAGACAGTCAATCGAATGCAGGAAAGGTCTGCAGTGGTGTTGCTTCTACCGCAGCAGCAAACACAACTCCTACGATTGCCGTTGTGGGACGCACGGCCGCTGGATTTGAGAGCATGCTCACCGAGAATGGTGGCCCGTTGGCAACGGTCATCGAACTGTCAGAATACACCAGCCCAAAGATGGCGATGCAACAAACCGCTGATGCTATTGAGATCTCTATTGAAAAGTGGCTTCGTGATCAACACTAAAAGTGCATCGCATGTCATGCAATGATCACAAGACCACGCGTTCCCCACTTGCAATTCGATCAGGTAAGGCCGACAACGATAGCTCTTCAACATCCATAGCTGTCAATGGACTAATTTCGATGACTGCGTCGACTTCAGAAACACCACCTTCATCTTTGCGAGGAATCTCCGTCCCCAGTTCACTTAGCCAGTTCGCTGCTCGCACTGTTTGAGATAAATAACTGGTCACCGCAGAATCAGTGCCCTCACGATTCTTGATGGGAGCAAACTCCTCTTCTCGAGAGGTCTCCATAATTGCTGATTGATCAGCAAACTGCAGTGCATCAAAAACAAATGTTTCAAACTTAACCGCATTGGGCTCACTGGGTTCGATCACTGTTCCCGTAGACAGATCAACTGCACTCACTTTCTTGTGAGCTCGATGCCACGGAAGTTGGACGCCACTCTCTGACTCCGCCGCTGGTTGTCCTAACTGCTCAATGAAGGGCACGCCTAAGATATGGACGGCAATTGATCCGGCCTTAAACTTAAGTTGACCACTGCTATCCTTTTCATGGGCCAACTCTGTTGGAAGATTTGAATATTCAATGACTTTCGTCTTGCCGTGGTCCTTACAAAAGACACCAACACGCTCTTCTGGCCCGATCTTGCTGACCATCTTGCTCGTCATTTGAGCCGATGAATCATCCGCACTGGCATGAACACCAATAAATACAGGATCGAGAACCCTCACCAACGGATTATCAACCTGAAAATAGCTGATGTGTTGGATGCCTCTTGCCTGCATATCTTCAATAGCACCGCTGGCACAAAGTGCACGCAAGCTACCACCATGGCCATCAGGATTCATGGCTATGCGCCCTTTTTCCGCGAGCAAAATTTTGCCTGTGGTTGCATCAACTGACGGAATCTCTCCTTGTGGAAACATATATATTTCGCTTCGCACGAGACCAAAACAGTTGTTGTCGAGAAAAAATGATCTGGTTGCGTCATCGTTTTGTCGGCTTGTCATGATGTACCACGGAATGCGACATCCATACCGACGTTGTGACGCCAGGATTTGTTCTGCAAAGGACTGAAAGAGTGATTTTCCTGTCACCGGTGTGCCCGGGAAAGTACCTTTGGGACCAGTCCATCCCAATCTTGTTCCTTGCCCACCAGCAACGGTAAATGCTGCGACTTGACCAGCATTGAGCAGCGCTTCACCAACACCACGAAATGCTTCAGATTCTTCTTTCGACTGGAAGTAATGGAAAGGCGCGGGTTCCAGCTGAGATGCAAACTGCTCTTGGTCCTCGGTGCCTGGCTCTAAAACCTCGCGCTTTATCAGATCATCCATGAGCGCAAAGTCGATCATTTCAACCTGAGACAACAGCGAAGACTGAGCGTCTTCATCTAACTCACCATAAAAGGTCAGTAGATGTGCTTGATCATGTTTGGCCAGCAGCAACCGAACTCTTTCGAGGCGATCAGACATTGACATCGCACTTATTTTGGAGGCAAATTTTGAGCTATAAAACTGACGCTGCAATCATAGCAAGAGCGGCATGTATAGGGGAGTGTGACCGCTATCGACTATTCATCACCATCAGGTAATTCCGGCTGAGACCACCCCTCACTACTGTGGCGGACAATCTTACCTGTCTCTAGGTAAATAACTTGCTCACAAATATTCGTTGAATGATCTGCAATTCTCTCGAGCGATCTGACGACGCTAAGCAACCGGAAAGCCATATCAACCATGATTCCACCGGCGGCGACCTGCTTCTGGGCATCGAGCGTAATTTCACGCTTGAAACGATCGACGGTATCGTCAAACTGAAGCACTCGGGTCGCTAATTCTATATCGAGACTCGCCAATGACGTGTTAGCATCTCTGAGCATCCCAATAACACTGTTTGCCATAACACGAAATGTCTGCGGCAATTGGTCGTCCTGACTATCACCGTCGAGAACAACCTCAGCGACATTTACAGCACAATCTGCGATGCGTTCCAGCTCGTTATTAATTTTGACAATAGTTAGTACGCTGCGGATTGAGTATGCCTCGGTCTCACCCATGGCCAGAAGCTCAATTGACCCTCGCTCGATCTCTACGTCAACGCGATCAATTGATTCATCACCCTTAATGACATCCGCAGCCTTGGCTTGGTCACCTTCGAAATAACTTTCAACCGCTCGAAGTGTGAGCTCCATACAACGATCACCTTGACGACCGAGGTCATAGCGAAGCCGTTCGAGGTGTTGAGTAAAAGATGTCATGCCTTCACCTGCAAGAAACTCACTCAATGGTACGCCACCAACACACTTAGGGCGCGAGTATAGCCAGGCATACGGCTGGAGACCATGCCCCAGGTACTGGGAGCAGTAGTTGTCCTACTGGCAGATGCACCCTAGGCTGGTGGCATGGTTGAATTAGGCGTCAATATTGATCATGTGGCCACCGTCCGCCAAGCTCGAAAGACGGTTGAGCCTGATCCGGTCGAGGCTGCCCTCGAAGCCCAAAGGGCTGGTGCGGAGGGGATCACTTGCCACCTCAGGGAAGACCGCCGGCATATCAATGATGAAGATGTTCGTCGCCTTTCCAAGAGAATCCAGGCCAAACTTAACTTCGAGATGGCAGCCACCTCTGAAATGGTGGCCATTGCCTGTGAAATACGACCTCACATGGCGATGCTCGTGCCTGAAAGTCGGCAAGAACTCACAACTGAGGGTGGCTTGGATGTTTGTGCCCAGCGAAGCAAACTCTCACCGATCGTGCAAACCCTCGAGAATGCTGGCCTGATTGTCAGTGCCTTCATCGATGCTGTCCCAGATCAAATTGACGCGGCCGCAGAAATTGGCTTTTCAGTATGTGAAGTCCACACCGGAAGCTACGCTGAGATCTTCCTCTCGCCTCCCAGCACACAACGAACTGAGGCCCTTGCCCAGGAAATAGCCTTGATTCAGCAGGCCGGCAAGAGGATCAAGGAGTCTGGAATGCGCTTTAACGCCGGACACGGCCTCACGCATGCCAATGTGGCGCCAATTGCCGCCATACCTGGATTGGCTGAGCTCCATATCGGCCACAGTATTGTGAGCCGAAGTCTCCTCGTGGGGATGTATGAATCGGTTGCTGAAATGAAAAGTAAGATCGAGCAAGCCACTGCACAGTAATTGGTCGATAACCCCCAAAAGTGTCATAATGAAGGCCATTCGCCTCAGAGCAGGAAGGGACTCCGCTCATGATTAACTTTGCCGGTACTTACACCGCTCTGATCACACCATTCTCGCCCAACGGTGAGGGCCTGGATCTGGCCAGGCTCACTGAACAAGTCAGCCGCCAAGCAGCATCTGGTATGACTGGCATCGTTCCCTGTGGCACCACTGGCGAAACCCCAACACTCAATGAGTCGGAGTACCGCACCGTCGTTCGACATGCCACCGATGCGGCACAGCGTCATGGACTCACGGTGATCCCTGGTGCAGGCTCCAATGCCACCAGCCATGCCATCGAGCTACACCGCTTCTGCAATGACGTCGGTGCCCATGCAAGCCTACAAGTCACGCCTTATTACAACCGCCCTTCACAGGAGGGGATCTATCGACACTTTATGGCCATTGCGGAAAGTTGTGACTTACCGCTCGTGCTCTATAACATCCCCAGTCGTTGTGGCAGGCTTATTGAAATGCCAACCATCCAGCGACTCGCTCGTCACCCGAACATCGTTGCGATCAAGGACGCAACTGGGGACTTACGCCAAGCGAAGGAAACACTCGCCAGTACAGATCTCATCGTACTCAGTGGAGATGATCCATTGACTTTGCCGCTTATGACCATTGGTGGCCATGGCGTGGTTTCAGTACTCTCAAATGTGTTGCCGAGAAGAGTTTTGGGCCTGGTTGCAGCATGTCGTGACGGACGGTGGGAAGAAGCCGTGAGCTTACATCGCAGCCTTATTGCTCTGGCAAGTACGCTTCTTGAATGTGACGTCAATCCTGTACCAATTAAAACTGCGATGGCGCTCCTAGGCTGGGATAGTGGAGCGGTACGTTTACCGCTGTGCCTTGCGAATTCAGAAGTCATAGAGCAGGTCCGTACTCAACTCAACGCTTGTGGGTTAACACCAGCCGCTAATCACACATCGCTGGAAAAGACCGCATGACCAACATTGCTCCAGAGAATGCAAAGCCTTATCAGATCGCTGTGCTGTGCTATCTCTACGATTCTGAACGTCGCTTATTACTTCTACACCGGAATAAGATGCCAAACAAAGGGCTCTACTCACCGATTGGTGGGAAGTTAGAGGTGACGACAGGAGAGAGTCCACATCAGTGCGCCGTGCGTGAGATACTTGAAGAAACAGGAGTATCTCTTCGTCCGATTGATCTGGGATTACGTGGCATCATTTCAGAGGAAAGCTACGAGCAGACAAACCACTGGTTGATTTTCATTTATGAAGTCAAGCGACCCATCAAGCCCGAAGAGATTGAAAGTTATGAGATGGATGAAGGCCAACTCGAGTGGGTCTTGCATGACAAAGTTGGACACTCAAACATTCCTGAAACAGATCGACGCGTGCTCTGGCCACTGATCCAAGAACACAAAAATGGTTTCTTCATGGCACATATACGATGTGATGGATCCGAACTCGACTGGGAAGTCACTGAATCGATCCCTGGTTAGGCACACTCGTATCGGATCTTTTGTTTTTAAGCTGTCTTGAATCCAGCAATCGATGCGACTTCGTTAATAAGTGATTCAGCCGCGTCATTCGTGGGCGCCTCTGCGATCAGTCGAACAATGGGTTCCGTATTGCTTGCTCGCAAATGAACCCAAGCGTGAGCACGATCAATGCGCAGTCCATCACTGTCGTTGATACGCTCTGATGCGAAGGCCTGCCGAACACGAGCAAAGACGGCCTCGAGCCCCGCACGACCGCCGAGTGCTGACAAATCAAAAGCTCGTTTGATCATCGCATACCGCGGCATTTCGCTGATGAGTGTCGATAAAGAGCGCCCCTCGGTGGCAAGCAACTCAAGGACAAACGCCATAGCAGATAGTGAATCTCGCACCCAACAGACGCTTGGACAAATCACACCACCATTGCCCTCTCCGCCCATACCTGGGTTTTCGCTATCGACACCAGCACCACGCAGAGCATGCACGACGTTCGCTTCGCCCACCGCAGTCCGAATGATCGACACTCCTTCTCTTGCCTCTGCTAAATCATCAATCATTCGACTGGTCGACAGATTGGCAGCAAGAATCCCGTGCCCTTCTCGCATCAGAAAACGACGAGCAACGAGTGCAAGCGTGTATTCTTCACCCACATAGGTACCACCCTCATCGATCAAGGCCAATCGATCTGCGTCCGGATCTTGTGCAAAACCGAGAGCCGCATCACACTTTTTTGTGACCTCTGCGAGCTCTTGGAGATTTTTTTGTGTCGGTTCAGGCAGGTGTGGAAAGATACCAGACTTGTCCGCATTCAAGTGTGTCAACTGACAACCAAGAGCGGTGAGCAACTGTCTTCCACCGTCTCGACCGGAAGCATTAACGGAATCAAGCGTGACCACAAATCGCATCTCGGCAATGCTATTCCGATCAACCTGATCAAGAACACGCTGAACGTGTGTCGTGGTACCACTAAGATCTTTGACAACTGTATCAATCGAGGTACTTGTAAAGTCACGGTCACGTGACTTTTCAAAACGATCGATGATGGACGCAGCCTCATCAACTGCTGGAGCCAATCCATCTCTATTGAGACACTTCAAACCATTCCACTGCTGCGGATTATGACTTGCTGTAATTTCGATG
>CALCOW010000336.1 GCA_937899935.1 uncultured Phycisphaerae bacterium | reverse complement strand
ACACCGACGTCATAGAAGTGACCATCAGCGGCCATGGCTACTTGGGTCAGCATATTGGGATCCATGCGTGACCAAATCTCTTCTCCTTGATACGTCAGATAGATGGTATTGCCGCCCATCGATATAGGAATTCGAGCACCTTGGACTTGATCTCCTAAGCCGACGGTAAAGACGCGAACGCCATGTTCATCAAAAGCTGAGGCGGCGGCCTCAACGGGGAAACTATCCATGTCTTCGCCATCTGACAGTACAAGTATTGCTTTAAAATCCTGTACTTCGTCAGTGAATGAGTCTGAGGCGAGTCGAATTGCGTCACCAAGCTTTGAGCCACCTTGCGGAACGGACTGAGGCCTGATGTCTTCGAGGGCAGTTTTGATCGCGCGATAGTCAATGGTCAATGGGGTCTTAATTTGTGAAACCCCAGCAAAGGTAATTAAACCGACACGGTCGCCATGGGTTGAATCCAGCAGATCCGAGATGTAGTGCTTGGCACGATCGAGGCGGTTTGGTTTGACGTCTTCGGCCAACATTGATTTAGAGACATCTAGAAGTACATAGAGATCAATGCCGCGCTGCTCGACTTCTTGATATCGCGTGCCCCATCTTGGATCAATAAGTGCGGCCACCAAGAAAACCATACTGGCAATGAGGAGGCCCGCCTTCCAGCGTCGCCGGCCCAGGCTCGTAGAGGCGGTCAATGGTCGACCTAATCGCTGAGAAGCGAAACGAGCTAATGCACGATGGCGTTGCTTGAATGCGATGATGATCAGAATCAACACCGCAAGGACAGCCCAGAGCCAGTTGAGCTTTGCCAGGGAGATGAATTCAATGCCGTCAAACATAGGGATGGTGACTTTGTTTAAGGAAGGGTTCTGTATCGAGTTGTTGCCAGAACAGTTTCAAGCAAGAGTAAAATCAATGCGGCAAGGACCAGCGGGGGAAGAGAGAGTGAGCCAAGTGTGACATGCTCAACAGCGAGCTCACTTTGTTCAACGAATTGTTCTTCAAAAAGCTGGCTCTTTTCGAGCTCATCGATTGTGGAATAAATGTCAACTAGTGAATCGGTACTAAAAGCGCGGAAATACTGTCCACCAGTCAGATCTGCCATCTTCGTCAAAAGCTTTTCATCGACGGGTTCAACCCGCATTCGAATTTCACGAGTGCGGCCAAAAACATCACGCTCGAGAACTGGAACCTCTCCGCGATCAGTGCCGATGCCAATGGTGTACAGCTTAATGTCGTAGGCGGCAGCCATTTCTGCAGCCTTCATCGGCATGATGGCACTGGCATTGTCTTCGCCGTCAGTGAGCAAGATGATGATCTTGGAAGTGACTGTCTTGTCGGTGTCCATCTCTCGCGAGGTTTCGAGGCTTGCGAGTCTTTCGACGGCCAGCGCTATGGCATCGCCGATCGCTGTGGCGCTCTCCTTATCGTTGGGTCTAAGTGGCTTGAGGTCGGCCAACTTCTCACCCAAGAACTGATGATCGAAAGTCATTGCTGCGACTGCATCAGCATATTTGGCAAAGGTAATCAGCCCAATCAAATCGTGAGGGCGCCCCTCAAGGTCGTCGGTGCCAAGAATAAAGTCTTCTGCCACAGCTTTGGCGGCCTCTAATCTTGTGACTCGGCGACCATCGACAACGAAGTCGTCAGCACGCATCGAGCCAGAGCGGTCGATGACCATTTCAATAGCCACGCCTTCAGCATGAATAGCTCGATGCGCATCGGCTTTCTGTGGGCGTGCCAGAGCAACAATCAGAAGAGCTAAAACGACCGTTCTGATTGCAGGCAAGATCCATCTGGTTTTAACCGCCCAACTACGTGGCAACTTCCGCAAGACAGAGGTAGAGGAGTAGGCAAGAGCGGTCCGATGGCGAGGCTGCTTCCACCACCACCATAGGATCGGTAGCAAAATCAGGAGAAGGAGATACCAGGCCGAGTAGGCCTCAAAACCGAGATTCGACATTACGCCACCTCCCGAGTTTGGGTTGTTTCGAGTGGCTCCTGTGGCCGTGTTTCTGCGACAAACTGGCGAGCACCGAGGAGGGCGGCATTGCCTTCCTGTGGAAGTGGCTCATGCTTCGCAAACTTAACCATATCGGCAGCGCGCAAGAAGCCAGCGAGGGCATCTTTCTGCGGGTTCGTCAGGATGACTTGATGGCGAATCTCGCGTAGAAATTCATCCGTGGTGCGCTCTGGTGCCATTACACTAAAGCGGCGCTCGATGTAACGTCGAACTATTGCGCTGAGGCGTGTATAAAAGAAGTGAAAACGCGCTTTCGTTAGTAATTGCTCTGACTCAAGCTGATTAATGGCCTCGAGAGCCTCGACATCAGCAGGTAGAAGTGGTGTGGCCGTAGCTGATTCATCAGTTTTCCGAGAGGTGTGAGCCACAACTAAAAAGACAATGGCCACAGCTATCACGATAGATCCACCAAGAATAAGCCAAGACCACCAAGGCCAGGGGCTGGTCAGTGAGACTTCGATTGGTCCGCGAATATCACGGAGCTCGGCCTCCTCAGGCGCCGCCCCAAGGCTTGATTCAACGGTCAAGGTCACAGGTTTCGTCTTGATGACATTTTGTTCTGTGCTGTCTGTTGTATTGCCTATCTCAAGATTGATGGCGGGCAGCTCTTGTGGTCCGGGACTGAGGCTATCTAAAACCAGGACCCATCCGAATCGCCGGCCATCTTCAACAGGGATGTCTGATTCACGAATGACTTCCAGTACATTGAAAGTACCCAGGGTTTCCTCCATGGCGGCAAGTGTGAGTGTGGCATCACTCTTCGTGATTGCTGTGATGGTGACGGCAAATGGTTGGCCAGCAGCAATTGGCACGCTGGGTGTCGTGACCGATAGTTTCAATTGGCCATTCGTATCTTCGGTGACCGCTGTTTGGGTCTGGAGGTCGGCTTGTCGGTGGGCCGTTGCCAACGGTGTGGCGGTTGCACAAAGCGCAGTGACCAACATCATGCACAATATGTGATAGAGGCCTCGGGTTTGTCTTATGCGAAGATTACTCATCGTTCTAATCTGGCTTCTCGTCGCTTGAAATATCTCGCCAGTGGTTCAACCAAATTCTCACCGGTATGTAAATGGATGCCGTCAATTCGATTGGAAAGGAACCATCGGTCTCTGCGTTCATTGATCTGCTTGTTCATCTCTCGAAACTGGTTGCGAACAGTAGCGCTTGAGGTATCAATTAACACTTGCTCACCAGTCTCGTTGTCCCGGACTTCCATAAGGCCGACTTTTGGAAGTTCTTTTTCACGGCGATCAGAGACAATGACAGGAATCAGATCATGTCGTCTCCGAGCAATCCGAAGTGGGGTTTCATAGTCTTGATCCTGAAAATCGCTGATCAGGAAAACAACGGCTTTTCTCTTTTGAATGCGGTTCAGGTAATCCAATGCAAGGCTGAGATCTGTTCCGTGACCCTCGGGTTTGATCGCGAGCAACTCACGAATCACACGTAAGACATGCTTCGGCCCCTTGCGTGGTGGTACAAATTTTTCAATCCGATCGGTGAAGCAAATGAGACCAACTTTGTCGTTGTTCTTAATGGCACTAAAAGCGAGCGTTGCAGATAGTTCAGCAACAAGTTCTCGCTTGAATTGCTCTTCAGTTCCGAACTGTTGGGAGCGACTGAGATCGACAAGAAGCATGACCGTTAATTCGCGTTCTTCACGAAAAACCTTCACATGAGGTTGGTTCATGCGCGCAGAGACATTCCAGTCGATGGTGCGTACATCATCGCCGATCTGATACTGTCGAACCTCTTCGAATTCCATGCCACGCCCCTTGAAGGCAGAGTGATACTTCCCCGCCAGGGCGTCGTTGACAATGTGTGAGGTCCGAATCTCGATCCGGCGCACCTTCTTGATGAGCTCAGCAGGAATCATCAGGAAACTCGTGGGGTGTTGGTAGGTTAGGGGACAGGAACATGATCAAGAATTGTCTGAACCAATTCGACTGAAGTCTTATTTTCAGCTTCAGCTTCATAGGTTGGCAAGACCCGGTGACGGAGTACGTCCATTGCAATATCTTTGACGTCTTGTGGCACGACGTATCCTCGACCTTCGAGGAATGCATTCGCCTTCGCGCACAGGGCCAGACAAATTGTTGCACGTGGTGAGGCGCCATAGTCAATCAGTTCTGCTAGTTCATTGCTGATGGTCTCAGGTTGCCTCGTCGCTTGGATCAAGCTGACGATGTAATCACCGACTTGTTTGTCCATGTAAATCTGATCAACGATCCGGCGCGCTGAGGCGATCGCCGTTGGGTCCATGACTGGTGGGATATCAGCAATCGGCTCTGTAGAGGCCATGCGATCCAAAATCAATCTTTCTTGATCTTGGGTGGGATAGTTCACCACAACCTTAAGCATAAATCGATCGACTTGGGCTTCTGGCAACGGGTAGGTGCCTTCTTGTTCGATCGGATTCTGCGTTGCTAGTACGAGGAAAGGATCAGGAAGGCTGAACGTATCTTTTCCAATCGTTACCTGGCGCTCTTGCATTGCCTCTAGCAAGGCGCTCTGGACCTTTGCTGGTGCACGGTTGATCTCGTCTGCCAGAATGATGTTCGAAAAGATTGGTCCCTTATTCACCACAAATTCCGAGTCGTTGGGTTGGTAGATAAGTGTGCCGATCAGATCTGCTGGCAGGAGGTCTGGTGTAAATTGAATTCGTTGGAATCCAGTATCGACTCCTTGAGCTAAACAAGAAACGGCAAGCGTTTTAGCTAGCCCAGGAACACCTTCAATCAAGAGGTGTCCGTTGGCAAGCATGCCAATCATCATCTTGTTCAAGAGATCGTCTTGTCCGACAACCACTTGGTGAATGTGATTTCGTAGTTGTTGGAAAGGCTGGCTTGCAGCCTGGACTTGCTGGGAAATTTGTTGAATGTCTGAGGAAGTTGCGGTCATCGCTCAATGCTCTTTAATGGGAGACTTTGTGGGTAGATTAGTTCGTCGATGAGGGTTTTCGATGGTGGATGTCCACAGAACCCTCGCACGTTACGCAGCCTATCTAGAATCGGTTCATGCAACGAGTTTTCTATTGCCAAGGATGGCCCTGGAGGGGCAAAAAAGCGGCATTGGGGGCCAGAAGGCAATTATTGGCCTCCTGAGTGGGGGGGCATCATGCCCTGAGGGCTTTTCGGACATGGCTCGAGGCAGATACACTAAATGGTATGGCAGACTCACCCGCAGAATTGACCGGTACCCTTCAAAGGCTGCAATGGCCCGCAGTCAAGGATACCGAGACCACGATTGCCGAAGATATTAACCCGCCGGTGATCACCGCTCATCTCGTTGATGAAGATGGCAATACGCGAATGTGGCCAGTCTGGGGTGATTGGATGGCTGATCAAAAAATCGGCCAGCGTGTCACCCTGAGATTAGAAGGTGATGCATACACTGTTATCGCAATGGATGAACTGGACTAATTGAGGCGAATTGGCGCTGACTTGTGATTGAGCATGCCTTTCTTTTCTCACAAATCGCGCCGCCGAAAACTAGCGACTCAACCGGTCTCTGATTCGTTTGAGCAAATAATCCGCCAGAACTTCATTTATGATCGTCTGCTGGATGCAGATGAGCGCCAACGGCTACGTGGAATTGCCAGCGTTCTCATTGCTGAAAAGTACTGGGAAGCGTGTGGCGGTCAGTCCATTAACGAAGAGGTTCAAGTGACAATCGCTGTGCAAGCGGCATTGCTACTACTTGAACTAGATCATGATTTCTTTTCTGATGTCCAGTCGATCTTGGTGTATCCCGGCGCTTATGTTCAGCAGCAACGTGACATGTGGGCGCAAGGGCCGACATCAGATTCATCAAGTAATCTTGGAGAAGCTTGGTTTCGGGGTCCGGTGATTTTGTCGTGGGCTGATGCGAAGCATCATGGACAGCAGCTTGGGACAGGGCACAATCTTGTGATGCATGAATTTGCGCATAAGCTCGACATGCTCTCTGGCTATGTCGATGGGACACCGCCACAACGAACGAAAGCCGATTACGAGCGATGGCATACGGTTATGTCGTCAGAGTTCGAACGATTGTGTAGAGCAACGCAGCAGGGGCGCCAGACCGTTTTGCGTCACTATGGTGCCACCAATGTCGGCGAGTTCTTCGCCGTCTGTACAGAGGCTTTCTTTACGAATGCCTTGGCACTTCAGAATGAAAATCCTGAGCTTTACGAAGTGTTGCGCTCGTATTATGGACAAGATCCAGCGAAGCGTTTTGAAAGTGTGACTTGGCATCGTTCGATTTAGTTGAGAGGTGGTGTAGCGATCAGGGATTCTTGGGAGATCTCGATCGATACTGGCGGCACGTTCACTGATTGCGTGGCGCATTGTTCTGATGGCAGCCGGCGTGTTGTTAAGGTGCTAAGTTCAGGCGTGCTTCGGGGCAGAGCTACTGAGCGCGTTGCTTCAAACGCGATTCGAGTTGATGCGAAGTGGATGAAAGAGTCATCCCTTAAGGGGTATACCCTCACAGCTCTTTCGCCGGCATGGCAAGCGATGATTGTCGATCATCAACTTGATCGTGGTGTGCTGACACTTTCAGCATCCTGGCCAGTGGAAATGCAATTGCCGCAGTCCATCGAAGTCACTGGGCATGAGCCCGCCCCGGTGCTCGCCGCTCGCCTTGCAACGCAGACGTCGCTCTCTGAACAATTGCCGTCGATCACGATGCGTTTGGCTACCACCCGTGGTACCAACGCATTACTTGAGCGTGAAGTGGCGCCCGTGGCACTGTTTGTGACCCGAGGTTTTAGAGACTTGCTGGAAATAGGAACACAACAACGTCCGGATATTTTTGCTCGTGCGATTGTCAAGCCGCTTCCAGTGCACCATTCAGTTGTCGAAGTGGATCAGCGTATGGATGCGCAAGGTGGAGTGCTTACACCATTGGATGAGCGCCAACTTCGTGAAGCGGCTCAGCGTGTACTGGACAGTCAGATCGAGACGGCAGCGATCGCATTTCTTCATTCTTATCGCAATGATGAACATGAAAAAGCGGCAGCCAAAATTCTGATAGAAATGGGTTTTCGTTCGGTCACTGTTTCGAGTGTGCTATCAACAGCCATCAAGATTGTGCCTCGTGCTCAAGGAGCAGTGGTCGACGCATCGCTGACACCCATTGTGAGTGAGTATATGCAAGCGGTTGAACATGCTCTCTGCAGCGATGGTACACAGACTGCCAAACTCAAAGCGATGACCAGTGCTGGAGGTCTTGTTGCAGCAGACCATTACCACGCTCGAGATAGTCTATTGAGTGGGCCTGCCGCAGGTGTAGCTGGGGCCGCATCCGTGGGTAAACGCTGTGGGTATGAACGCTTCATTGGTTTTGATATGGGAGGTACCAGTACAGATGTAGCTCGTTTTGATGGGGGCTTTGCTTATCGTTATGAGCAGAACATTGGCGGAATCTCTCTCGCCACAACAGCCATTGACATTGAAACGGTAGCCGCTGGCGGTGGATCAATTTGCGATGTCGTTGATCAAAGGCTGACGGTCGGTCCCCGCAGTAGTGGCAGTGATCCTGGTCCGGCCTGTTATGGACGTGGAGGACCTTTGACCTTGACCGATGTCAACTTATTGGCAGGCCGTCTTGATGTAGATGGGATGGAGATCCCTGTTGATCCTGAGGCAGCAGCAGCTCAGTTGTCAGATCAGCAACGTCGTCTTGCCAGTCGCATTGAAGCAACATCTCAAGATGCAATGCTCGATGCATTTTTAACGATTGCGGATCAGCGTGTTGCTGACACGATTGCTCAGGTCTCTGCGAGGCAGGGGTATGATCCATCAAGCTATGCGCTTATCGCATTTGGCGGGGCTGGACCCCAGCATGCTTGTGCAGTCGCACGTCGACTGTCGATCGAAACCGTACTGGTCCCCGATGCCGCATCTGTGTTAAGTGCTGACGGCCTTGTCGCAAGTGTGGTTGAGCGATTTGCCCATCGCCAAGTCATTCGCCCTTGGCGCGAAGTGGCACCTAATCTGGCCAATGAATTCAAATCACTCATTGCTGAAGCGCGTCAGCAAATCGAAGCAGAAGAGGGTCTCGAAACGGTCACAGAAGTACGGCGACAACTGATCGGTATGCGCTTGGCTGGCCAGGAGACCTCGATCGTTGTTGAATATCAATCTGGAATGGACGTCGCTGAAGGATTCTCACAACGTTTTAAGATGCTGTACGGATATCGCCCACCTGATCGACCACTTGAGGTTGAGTCACTGCGGGTGTCAGTTGGAACCCTTCCACGGAAATCGTCATCGGCGGTTTTTGCAATGAGCGGCGATGCTCAGCCGAGTGGTGCCAGTCGAAGAGTTCGTGTTCAGGGAGCGTGGTGTGATGTCCCTGTTTACTATCGTAGTGCTCTGCAGCCAGGTGAACGAATTCTTGGTCCGGCAATGATCTGTGAAGGACGAACCACATTTGTTCTGGAGCCAAATTGGGAGGCAGTCTTAGGAACTGATCGGACCATAAGAGCGGTCTATCATGAGTTCATTGAGTCGAAACAGGCCTTTGAAAAGGAGGCTGCTGGTGAAGTTGAACTATTCGCCGATGCTTTTTCAGCGGTGGCCATGGAAATGGGCCAAGTGCTTCAGCGCTGTGCGATCTCAGTTAACGTCAAAGAGCGAATGGATTACTCCTGTACGCTCTTAGATCGACAGGGGCAACTCGTCGTCAATGCGCCGCATTTACCAGTGCACCTTGGTTCACTGGGTGTCTGTGTTCAGCGGGTCATAGAGAACATTGAGCTCAAGCCGGGCGACGTGGCGCTGACGAATCACCCCGCCTTTGGTGGTTCACATCTCCCCGATCTCACCGTCATTACTGGGGTCTTCGATCAAACCAAAAGCTTGTGCGGTTATGTGGCCAGCCGAGCCCATCATGCTGAAATTGGTGGCTCGCGGCCTGGCTCGATGCCACCAGATGCCAAACGCTTGATTGATGAAGGTGTGGTGTTGGTGCCGCAATTGATTGTTAAAGATGGGGTCTTTGATCGTGCCGGCGTCATCGAACAATTGACGAGTGGACCTTGGCCGACGCGGGGCCTGGACGACAATGTTGCTGACTTGGAGGCAATGATCGCTGCCAATGAACGTGGCCGCTTTGGCCTCGAGAGACTCATCCAGGAGCATGGCGCTGCTCAAGTGGCCCATCAAATGGATGAGCTTCAAGCATATGCTGAACGTTTGGCGCGTGAAGCCATCACTGGCTTGCCTGACGGAAAGAGAAGTGCGTGCGAATATTTGGACGATGGCACGCCACTAAAGGTCACGATCGAAATAACCGGCAGCGAAGCATGTTTTGATTTCACAGGATCTGGAGCAGTTCATCCAGGGAATCTGAATGCCACGCCAGCAATTGTCCGAGCCACCGTCATTTATGCTCTGCGCTTACTGGTTGATCGTCGAATTCCATTGAACGATGGACTGATGCGTCCTGTGAAGTTGGTGATTCCAGAAGGACTGTTAAATCCTGACTTTGGAGACGATCCTGCCACAGCGCCCGCCGTTGTTGGAGGTAATGTTGAAACATCACAGCGTTTGGTTGATGCAATCTTGAAGGCGCTGGGTCTCTCCGCCTGTAGCCAGGGTACGTGCAACAACCTTCTTTTTGGTAATGAACACTTTGGTTATTATGAAACTATCTGTGGTGGTTCGGGTGCAGTGAAAGGTGCCCACGGCGTGTCCGGTGTACATACTCACATGACCAACACGCGTATGACCGATCCTGAAATACTTGAATTGCGTTATCCAGTATGTTTGGAGCAATTTGTTATTCGCGACGACTCGGCTGGCATTGGAAATTGGATAGGCGGCGAAGGTGTTGAGCGCAGAATACGTTTCTTGGAGCCGTTGAGTGTCTCAATGGTGACACAGCATCGAGTCATGCCGCCGTTTGGATACGATGGTGGTGGTGATGGTGGTGTTGGTGAGCAGTGGATTGAGCGGGCTTCAGGCCAGCGCACAAAACTGAATTCGGTCGATGGTGCTGAAGTGTTCCCTGGTGATGTACTGGTCTTGCGCACGCCAGGTGGTGGAGGTTGGGGGACACCTGAAACGAGTGATTAGGTGCGCTCGACCAATCGATCTATCAAAAAGCTTGATTGTTCGAGTGCCTCATCTGTGAACTCGCCGAAGAAGCTTCGTACTTGCTCAAACATAGAATTGAATGCCGTTTCATCACGATTGGCAGCAATAGTGTTCAAGTCAGCAGCGACACGTGCAAAGGTATCAGTTACCGCTGCAGTCGATTCATTGGAATGCTGGATGTTTGCATACAGGCTCGCGTCTTGTGCAAAATGTCTTGCAGTCAAATACAAGTCCATGAGGTAGACGGGGGAGGTAAATGCAATGGTTTCACTGAGATCGAACCCAAGCTTGGCCATGGTTGCACCTAACACTTCGGTGGAGAAGTGTGTGAGTACTTGCACGATCGCCATGACCTGATCATGACGCTCCGGCGTCGTACTGATGATTTGCATACCGCGAGCTTCGAGCACTTGAGTCAGCCAATCGAGCCAGTCAGAGCCATCGTGAATCCGAGCGGGCGTTAGGGCAATGCGTTGGCCCTGAAGTGAATGCACGCTCGGTCCAAAGAGTGGGTGCGTACCAATGACGTTTGCAGACGAAGATTGCAACATCGCATCGACTGGTGCTTTCTTGATCGAGGTAAGATCACAGAACAAGGATTGTTCACGTACATGTGGTCCAATTTCTTGGATAACATCAAGTGTCACATCAATGGGTACGGTGATTAGGACGGCATCAGCGCAGGCCGCTGCTTCAGTCGCTTTGAGTTGTGTGTCTTGATCCGCCACCATAACGGTACTACCTAAGTCTTGGAAAAGGCGAGCGAAGCATCGTCCCATAGCACCGTTGCCACCGATCAGTGCGATGGTTCGACCCTCCAGATTTGGTGGCACTTCTGCTCGCAGTGCAGCCTGCCGATCGCGGCTGGCCCAGAGCACCAATCTCCACAAACTCTCAGCGACATCAGGTTTGATGCCCATTTCACCTGCTCTGCTACGACGGTCGGTGAGCAGTTCACGTTCTCGGGTGAAATCCCGAATACGCACAGCGTTTGAACGCTTAAAATTTGCAACTTCAGTGACGATGGCGTTTCGTTGAGCCATCAGTTCGAGAATCTGATGATCGACGGCATCGATCATCGCTCTCAGAACCGGCAGAGGACGGGGCTGGTTCGTGTCATCTTGGATCTCGGAATTCATGTGGTTGCTCTACGCGGTCACTCGAGGGGCAGGTTCAAAAAAGGCGGTTTTTATCGCTTGAAATGCAGGGTGATGCGGCAGGAGGCGGAAGGCGGCTAGGCAGATCTGAAAATGGTCCAGAGTGGCGAACCTTTGGCCCGCCGGTTCGGTATGATACCGTCTCACGCCGAGCCCCAGCATTGTGCAGTAAGGCCGGTTATTGATGCTACATAGAAGGATTGTGACCCATGGTCGTTGAAGAACTGGCCCAAGACTGTACCCAAACAACGTCTCATGATAGTGCCTTTGTCGAGGCCAATATGAAGATGGTGCGTGCTCGATCAGCTCAAGAGCCAGAATTCCATCAAGCTGTCGAAGAGATACTGGAATCGCTGGAATTGACTATTGATCGTCATCCAGGGGTTTCGAAAGCCAGAATTATCGAGCGTATTGTCGAGCCAGAACGCGTCATTATGTTCCGTGTTCCATGGCTTGATGATGCTGGGGACATTCAGGTCAACCGTGGCTACCGCGTCCAGTTTAATTCAGCCATCGGGCCATACAAAGGTGGCTTGAGATTTCATCCTTCGGTGAACTTGAGCATTCTTAAGTTCCTCGGTTTTGAACAGATCTTTAAGAACGCTCTGACAGGCCAACCCATCGGCGGTGGTAAGGGTGGAAGCGATTTTGATCCAAAGGGACGTTCAGACAACGAAGTAATGCGTTTCTGTCAGAGCTTCATGACTGAGCTTTGCCGGCATATCGGCCCTGATACAGATGTCCCAGCTGGTGATATTGGTGTTGGTGGCCGAGAGATTGGCTACATGTTTGGTCAGTACAAGCGTATTCGCAATCAATTTACGGCGGTCCTCACTGGTCGTGCTCTAGAGTGGGGCGGAAGTCTGATCCGACCAGAGGCCACTGGCTATGGATTGGTTTACTTCGCAGCCGAACAGCTTGCGACACGTGGTGAAAAGGTCAAAGGTAAGTCATTCGTTGTTTCTGGCTCTGGCAACGTGGCCCAGTATGCAACAGAAAAGATTATTGAGATGGGCGGCAAAGTGGTCACGCTGTCCGACTCAGGCGGTTTTATTCACGATGAGGAAGGGATCGATCGAGGCAAGCTCGACTTCGTGATGGACCTCAAGAACAATCGTCGCGGTCGTATTCGGGAATACACTGAAAAGTACCAAAACGCTGTG
>CALCOW010000335.1 GCA_937899935.1 uncultured Phycisphaerae bacterium | reverse complement strand
GCTCGATCTGCGCGTAAACTAATTGCCGTTTGTGGCTGTCTGATGAGCTGATCATGGACGACTCCAGCAAGTTCACGCGCCCCTGACGGCGAAGCTTCAACCAACCAAGCTTGCATCTTATACCCAAGTGCAGAGCCATCTGGACCGGGTATGACGTTAATCACCAACCGACTTTCATCTTCTGGACGTACTGTCGCTGCATCAACCGGTCGCGGCAAATCCATGGCCACGGAGTCAAAGTCAACCAATCTTGATACAAGAACAAAAAACACGATCAACAGGAAGACCACATCAATCATTGGTGTCAGATTGGCGTTAATCTCGGTGGGACGGCGTCTCATGCCCACACTCCTATCACATCGCTAGCACTACCATTAGATCGCACAAACAAATCGCTATCAAATTCTTGATGACTCAGATTCATCAGGCCAGACCGGTTCGGATGAACTAGACCGCGGCCTGAAATTGTTCACCACCTCTTCGGCGCGCAAGGTCGCTTCAACGGTCAGCTCATCAATTCGATTGCGTAGAAATGCGTAGCCCGACAAGGCCGGGATAGCTACGACCAGTCCCCAAAAGGTAGTCGTCAGTGCGGTGCCAATACCGCCGGCAAGCAGGACTGGGTCCGCACTGCCACCACCCACAACAATCGCCTGAAAAGCCAGAATCATGCCATACACAGTGCCAAACAGACCAATCATTGGACTGACCTGCCCCAGCACATTTAGAAATTCGACACGGCGCATGCGTACGGTGGTCAGTTCGTCAGCGGTTTGTTCCAAACTACGAATGATCGCAGAGAAACCACCTGATGCTTCTCGAAGGCCCGCATGAAGCGTCTGACAAAAGAACGGCTCTTCGCCATCCAGTTCGTTGAGCAGTGCTTGATAGTCTCCGTTTTTCACAAGTCTTCTCGCTTGCTTGAGCCATTTATCTGGAATGAGAAGCTCTCGACGATTGGCGAATCCAAGAACAAGAATCAAACCAATACTCACGATCGAAAGGCACAACAGAAACCAAA
This sequence comes from uncultured Phycisphaerae bacterium, assembly GCA_937899935.1. Lineage (GTDB taxonomy): Bacteria > Planctomycetota > Phycisphaerae > Phycisphaerales > SM1A02 > JAQWNP01. The sequence goes on along the minus strand of CALCOW010000335.1, from coordinate 454 downwards.
TGACAATGCTGCCCAGAAGCTCGATAGAGCCGTCTGCATTGCGAGATACAAAAAACGCTGAACCAAAACTCTCTGATGAAGCCCCTCCAATACCAAGCTCATCAGCCCGAACGGTTGTTGAACCAAGACACAAAACACAAAACACCAATAAGCCATAGGTCATAAGAGACTTTCTTGTCATTGCTGGCCCTCCAACTCAGCGGCATCGAGAAACTTGTAGCTCTCTTTGCCACCATGTATGTCTGCAATTCTTTTCAGCGTATTCAATGGATCAGGATGCAAGAATTGAATACACATAATTTTTGTGAGACGCTCGTCGGCTCCAGAACGAACAGGGTTTATATCTTCAAGCATTGACAGAAGAAGTTCAGGATCAACTTCATAATTACTTTCACCAGTAATGTTGTCACTGAGCAAGAAGATCACATCTGGATTCAAAGACATTGCTTCTTGT
>CALCOW010000334.1 GCA_937899935.1 uncultured Phycisphaerae bacterium | reverse complement strand
ATGAAAGCCAGGCTTGCAACCGCAAAAAAAGAAATTGCTCTTGCTGAATCTTGTGGCGCCTACGATGCATTTGTAGTCAACGATGACTTTGATCGCGTAACCACAGAGACCATCAACCTAATAATAAATCGTCGCAACAACTGAATGATGCCTCTCCGCCATTTACACGTGATATTGATCTTCTTAGTCGCCACTCACTTCATGGCGTCATATGGCCATGCGCAGTCAATTCAACTGACATTAGAAAATCCAATCGCACCACGCGGTGGAGTGATGGCCATCCCACTTCGTGTATCGAATAAGATCCAATGGCCTCAAGAGATTGAAGTCACATTATTAGATAGTGGACAGTCTGTGATGGGCACTGTGGTGTGGCTTGAACCCCAATCACGCAGCCGCGTTACTTGGACATCGAGTCCTGCACCACTCAGACTTCGAGTGATTCGAGTGGACGACAATCCATTTGCGACACCTGGACAGGCGCTATTGCTGATACCTCTTCCTCTTGAAGCTGAAGGCCAAATATCTCTTCTGGGGCGCACACTTGATCCAATCTGGCGTGATATTCCAGACATCTCTTCGTTGTATCCCGTACCTGAGGGGATTGATCCCTCACAACGCGCACCACTGATGCGACACAGAGGCGCAGGAACACCATTACCTGATGATCCACTATCACAATGGAGATGGTGGCTTCTGGCTGCTCGACTCGAACGAGCACCACCGGATTTTTCTGATGCCACAAAGGTGGACCAGCTTGCAGCCGCCCACTATATGAATTTGTGGGCAATAGGTTTAGGCCGACTTGCGGAAGTTAACCCAGGTGTCGCAAGAACATGCTGCGACCTTCTCACCCAGACTGGGCGATTCGAGAATCGAATAATTGCACTATGGGTTGCTGATCCAAATACAACTTGGTCACTTTTAACTGATCTACTTGACTTCGAGATAAGTGATCAAGAGATGACACGCAGCGCCCTTCATTGGTGTGACAATCAAAATTTGGTGTTGCTCTACGCAACTGGTATTTCTGGCCCTTCTGTAGAACTCACCGCAATCAGCGGCTACGCCAGGCAACTGATTGCCCGATTTCATTGGCTTGGTGAGGGTATTCCTCTGGCAATAAAACTTAAGGGCCTTACTGGCACCAGCACCAGACTAGAGCGACCTGTGCCTAATGAGAAGACACTGAGTTTACTTCCACAGAGAATCCTTGACGTTGATCCACTCTCTCTTCCGAATACGCTACAGGCCGAAGTACATGGACATGTGGAACAACTTGATCTTGGCCCGGGTCGATACAACATTAAGCCACCTGGATTGACTTTGGGACCACTGAGCCCACCGCATACGCTTGCTGCGTTACAGCAAAGTGCTTCACTTGCACCGTCACAAGAGAACCTCACTCTTGTCGAGTTTCGCCGGATTAATCAGAGATGGGAACTCATGTTTGTCTGTCGGAGACCCGCTGTTGCCAAAGATATAACAAACGAAGAGTCAATATCTTTGCTAGACGATATGCGAGGACATGAAGCCATTGCTATTTTCATCGGTCATGATGACCCACACATTGTTGTGGTTGAGTCCGATGGCACGACAAGCGTGATTGGTGCTACTGAAGTGCCCGATGAGATATTGGTTTATACAACGAGTGAAGAAGATCGTTGGCTCGCTCGTGTGACTCTTCCAGATGAATGGCTTATTGATCCATCCAACAATCAGGTCACCACTGCCATACTTGGCTTCGCCCGAGCTCACGCGGATTCTCAAAATGTAGAGACAGCACCATTACCTTCACTCCCTTGGCAGATTAAACCAGGCAGGGTAGAAGTTGATTTGACAACATGGACTGACTATCCGTCCAAAGACCATGATGACTGACTACTATTTCTCTGGCTCAGAAGTATCAGAAATAGTTGGCCAAATGCGTAATCGACCGTCGGCATCGGACGTCAAAAGATGGCGCCCCTCTGGAGTAAAGACCATGTCCGTTAAGGTTGATTGATGGCCGGCGAGCGCCAACACCTGATCACCTCTTACCGGATCCCAGATACGAATAAACTGATCGGCGCCACCCGTTACAAGACGGCGGCCTGATGGATGAAAAGTTGCAGTGGTGAGTGGTCCATAATCGCCACCAAACTCCAAATCCATAGTGAGATTGTTGAGACTCCATACGCGAACCATGCCATCATCACCGCCAGAAACGAGGGCCACCTGATCAGGTGTCACCCTGACAAAGCGAACAGCGCCCTCATGGACTCCTTGAAAAGGTACACGTTGTGCACTCACCACCTCCCACAACTGAATCGCGCCATCTTGGTGGCCGGTCACTAAGCGAGGCCCCTCTGCAATAAACGCCGCCGTTTCAACAGGTGATTCCACTACCCCAAGTGCTTTGACTTCGTCAGTCGAAAGATCCAGAACACTCAGTGAGGCATCTTCCGGACTGTAGGCAGCAATGAAACGTCCAGCAGGATGAACAACCAGTCGATGCGCCGAATCAGGAAGCGACCATTGTTTAATCACCTGTTTTTGTAACGGTTCCATCTGACTCAATTGCATGCCATCGTCACTGAGCACAAACAAATGTTCCCGATCGGCTGCAAAGACAGCATCTCTTGCTTCCATACGCTCTAGGGCGTGATCGGTGGCGTTTATTCCTCCGTCCTCCAATGACCAAAGATCAAACGCATTGACGTGTGGCTTTCCGTGAAGCGCCAGAAGCTCGCTGCCATCGCTCTTTAATGAGAAACGCTGAACCAGGCGATCTCTGTTCTGTTCAAGTCCATTGACATCCCAACGTCGTACTGTTCCATCAGAAGAAGCTGAAGCCAAAAGTCCTTGCCCCGCCGGTGCAATAGCTCCAACACCAAATTCATGTCCAATAAGATTGGTTAACGGCTGGCCAGTCAAAGCATCAAAACGATGAATGACCCTGTCATTCGTTGCTAATGTGACCACGTTGTTTCGGAGCAACATGCTCTTAATTGGTCTTGCACTTGCAAACCACTGACCTACAACTTGTTGGCTTTGAGTATCAATAATCCGGACGGTCCCGCCAACATCAATCAGAGCGATGAATGCGGCATCTGGGCTCCATGCAATTTGTGCAATGGGTGCCGCCTCATCTCCTGAAGATTCCATCCAAAATATCGGGTCGGCTGTTTCGGCGTCAGTCAGCCAGACACCAACACCACCCGATCTATCTGCACGAGCAATACTCATACCATCGGGACTCAAAGCTATTGGGCCAACTCCGCTGAGGGGCGGTATTGATTGCAACAGCGCACTTGTACGAACATCCCATCGATTGACAACCCCATCAAGACCAGCTGAAACCACCTGCTGGCGCCCTGGCTCAAAACCCAAAGATGTGACTGCTGCAGAGTGACCAGGAATAGCGCCCTGGTTCTGACTTGTCGCTGTGTCCCAGATTCGAATGGTGGTGTCGTCTGAGCCCGAAACAAGCAAGTTCCCTTCATTGCTAAAGGCAAGAGCTGTGACCGCGCCGGTGTGCGCTTTGAGCATTTTTGGTTCAGAATCACCAAGTCGCCAAACATAAATCACACCGTCATCAGCACCCGCAGCAAACTGAAGGCCGTCACGTGACACTGCGATCACTTTAAGCGGCGATGACATTGACATCAGCAAATCTAGGCTTCCGTCTAATCGCTGATGAAGATGCCGCCATGCCCAACCTCGACCTTCATCTGGAACACCAGCGAGCACGACCTTGGCTTGCTGTACTTGTCCCAATTGGGCCAATGCTTCTGCGGCTGCAAGACGCGTAATCCATTCTTGCCGAGCTGAATTTCTATAGTTACGTTCAGATCGCGAATACAAACCCAAAGACCATGACAAACCAATCACTAGAAGAACCAAGACGATCAGGCCAAACAAAGCAATACGATGTGATGCCGGAGCTTTGTCATTTCGTCGCGGCGAATCAACCATGACCACATCTTTGGATTCCGCTTGGTCTTCGTGTTGCAGGTAACGTTTGATATCTTCGACTAACTCAGTCGTAGATTGATAACGCTCATCAGGATTCTTGCGAAGCATGCGACCTAAAATGTCATCAAGTGGACCACGAAGCTCACGACTTATTGAACTGAGTTTAGTGGGCTGTTCCTCTCGAATAGTACGAGCCGCTTCTGGAAGTGACTTATTACTCAGGTCATACGGCAATCGGCCTACTAACAACTCAAACAAGATCACACCGAGACTATAAATGTCGGACGTAGGACCAATGATGTCATGCCGACCAGCAATCTGCTCGGGGCTCATATAAGGAATCGTTCCCAACAGTTGCCCAATAGCTGTATGCACCGTCGTCATCTCGCGACTCACCGAAGTAAGTCGTGCGATACCAAAATCAACGATCTTGGCGTGACCACTTGGGTCGACGAGGATATTAGCTGGCTTCAGATCTCGATGGATCACATCGTGTTCGTGTGCAAAACCCACGCCCTCACAAACCTGAAGGAATACCTGAAGCCGATCATCAACGGTGAGGTGATTTGCTCGACAGTAATCAGTAATGTGCGCGCCATTGATTAACTCCATGGTGAAGTAGGCGCGTCCATCTTCTTCACCTGCCTCGTAGATACGGCCAATACTTGGGTGCTCAAGTTGGCCCAGCACATGGGTCTCACGTTCAAACCGCCTCAGCAACTTTGGTGATTCTTCAGGAGATTCCAATACTTTCAGCGCAACCATTCGGCGCGGACTACGCTGCTGTGCGCGATAAACAACACTCACACCGCCTCGCCCTAGAACACCAAGCACTTTATATGGCCCAACACTTTCAGGAATTGCTCGTAGTGCCGTCCCTGAGTCTTCTTCTAATTTGTTCACCATCGACTTCACATCAAACAGTGGCTTATCTAAGAGTTCGCCTGCTTCTTCATCATGGTGAAGTAAAGCTTCAATTTCTTTGCGCATCTCAACATCTTGGCCACAAGCTTCATCAAGGAAGGCGGCACGATCATCCGGCGCTTGATGGATGGCTGCTTCAAAAATCGTTTGTATCTGATTAAACCTATCGGCGTCCATGATGGAGCTCATACCCCCTCTACTGCCATCTCTCTGGACAGCCATGCTCTGGCCATACGCCAGTCACTTTCGACAGTTGTTTTTGAGACACCAAGCACATGCGCGACTTCATCGTTGGTCAAGCCACCGAAAAAACGTGCCTCAACAATTTTACTCTTACGCTCATCTAAGTTTGCCAACTGCTTCATTGCATCATCCAACGCACAGAGGTCTATTTCTTTACCAGAACCCGGAAAAATAGCCTCACTCAGTGTCACACGTTGATAGTTACTACCACCACCTCGCTTTTGCGCGTTACGACGATGAGCATAATTGATCAGTATGTGACGCATCGCCGTTGCCGCAACTGCAAGAAAGTGTGTCCGATCTTCCCATTTGTTTCCATCTTGATCTGCCAGCTTTATATAGGCTTCATTGACAAGTGCAGTTGGCTCAAGCGTATGGTTCGATCGTTGGCCACGGAAATACGAGTGCGCCAAACGACGCAGTTCTTCATAGACCTGTGGCATCATGATGGAGGCGCCATCAGAGTCCAACAGGGTTCCTGGATCAGCTTTAAGTTCGGGAGGGAGGTCGGGTTGCATCATGAGAAGGTCCTAAATCATTCCGCAGTGTAAGACATGCTTGGGATTGAGTTTTCCGACGGCCGCAAGCCCCTGACTAGTTTCGCGAGAATCCTCCGTGAAAGAGGGCGAGATTATGCAATTTCAGATGGCTTCCTGATGCCTAGGCAGAAGGCACAGAGCTTCTAAAGTGGGTTTTTAGGCCTTGAGGAGCATTTTGAAGAAAAACCTGAGGGCCTCGGCGTGGTTTCCTGTCTCTCCTTATAGAGCAGGTAGGACTTTTTGATGACCTGCCATCTCAAGAAACTCTTCTCTTCTTCATATGCCTCTTCTTCCTCTTCTCCCGTAGCCCCGTTGGCATCGTCGCCTTCGGGGTTTTTTTTGCGGTCGATCGCTGTTTAGGCCCCCCGCCGTTGCGCGGTATAGATGAGCCATTCAATCGATAACAGCAAGAGTGCGAGGGCAATCAGCCACGGCCATAGGGCGTGAAGTCCCTCCACTGGACCTCCACTGGCAACCAGTCTTCCACCAACATCCACGTTTGGCACCGTGCGAAGATCAGATTCGATGGCGCTATCAAGATTAACCGCCACAAACACATCGGCGGGTTGGCCCAGGAGAGTATTGCCATCAACATCCATGACTTCATAGAGTCCAGACTTGCGCGGCATTTGCGTTGTTGCTGCAGCATTGTGAGGTGTTGGCAATTCCATCACTGTGTCTCCAGCAACTCCGAGGCTCGCCGCGCTATGAGGCCAATAGATCTGTGCCACCTGGCCTGGTCTATAAACACGACCTTGTGCCCCAGCACCACCACCAACTTGTAGATCGAGTGCGTTTTGCATAAAGACAATGCCCCCAGGTTGTATTGGCCAAGTACTCTGGGACAACTGGAATCTCACGATCACATGTTTTACCAAGCCTTCCTCTGCAACTGCGATCACCGCTCCATCTTGACCATCAGCAATAACCTTTAGTTCACTTGTTGTGTCAATTGGTTCACTCGGAACAAAAACCAGATCATCAAGCGAGATGTGCTGCAACAGTGGATCGGTACGGTCCCAGCTCATCAGGCGACTCCCTGATATCGATGATTGCCCCGGTGGAAGAAATGTGATCGAGTCAACAGGTGGTCTTTTGAGTCCACGCTGGCTTGAAATTCCATCAAAAATGACCAGATCACCCCCCTGCCAAGTCGAAGGTTGTCCAGAAACTTCATTTTCATTTTTGCCGGCCATTCTCGCTTCATAGGTCGAGGCGGTCCAATGTTGCCAGCCATCCGCTTCAAGCGATTTCAGCATCACTTTTAAAAACGCATCTGGCTCCTGTTCATCGGGTGTCACAACAACGACCGATGGCATCTTGAGCGCTTCAACAACGATGGCCGCTTGATTATCCGCGGCAAGACCAATTTCTGTGCCAAGTGAAGCAGTCAAAACACCGCCAGAAGCCATTTGTATGGTTGCTGCCACCACTGCCTCACCAGGATTCTCAGCTGTCGCCGCTGGCACGCTTAATGGCTCTATCAACAGCTCTCCAGCTAGTGGCCCGGCCACAACCTCAAAAGCCAATGTCGTCTCAACCGGTTCATCTCCACTGTTACTCACGCGCGCCAGCAAGCGTAGTTGGGTTGGATCGCGGTGATCACGTCTTGAACTAAACGAGATAATCCCCAAGTTCTTATTGAGCCCATCTTCAATAGGAATCCAATGCACCTTCGCTGCAGCTGTGAGAACATCGATCCCCATCTCACCTTGGCCCGGCCGCGCCACAACACCATCAGAAATGAGAACCACGCCCGGTGCCTCCGACCGGTCTGCTGATCCTTGTGCAATGGTTGCAGCAAGTTCCATCGCGTCACGAATATTTGCAGACTCATCGGTGGGTTCGATACCTCGAATCGTTCTTTCTAAAACCGCTAAATTTGAGTGAAAACCAACGAGAATCTTTGGCTGGGCTGCTATGCCAACAATCATGATCTGATGACTGCCACCTGTTGACTGGCTCAGAATCTCGTTGGCCAATTGAATGGCCTTTGCTTTGGCACGATCGAGCCGTGTCTGCCCATCAGTACCAACCATGTTCATAGAAGCCGTGTGATCAATCAATAGCACCGTCCGACCTGACACATCGAGTGAACCTCGCGTTACAGGTTGGCCTAACGCCAAAACCAGACATACGGCAATGAGAAGTTGAATCAGAAGAAGGATAGACCAATGAAGCCGCTGAAACGGTGTATTCGCCTCCAGGTCTCGTCGCTTTTGTGACCAAAGCAGCGTGCTGGGCACCTTAAGTGTTGGCCGCAACAAGCGAAGCATATAAAGCGTCAACAAGACCGTTCCAGCAACGATTGCTGCTACTAAAGCCGAAAAGGGAGCGAGAAGAGTCACCATGCCACCCATCAAACAGAAAGAGATGTACTCAGATCACTTCGCCGAAGCCATTGGAACATCTGTCGGCAGTGTCTCGACCAGGTTCAAGAGAATGTCGTCTGTTGACTTACCTTCGGCTTCACCTTCGAAGTTCAAAAGAACACGATGACGCATTGCAGGCAGTGCAACTGCTTTAATGTCTTCAACTGCCACGTGTCCACGACCATCTAACAATGCACGCACCTTCCCTGCCAAAGCAAGGGTTTGGGCGCCACGTGGACTTGCACCAAAGCGTACATATTGATTGACCAGCGGTGTCGCAAGCTCACCACCTGGATGGGTTGCCAAAATCAGGCGAACTGCATAGTCCTGAATATGGGGAGCGATGGGAACACGTCGAGCCAGTTGCTGGTGCTTCATGATTGATTCACCATTAAGCACCTGTTTTATTTGTGATGCGTGACCAGTCGTTGTGCGGTTTAAGATCTCGGCAAGATCCTCGCGACTCGAATAACCAACTTCAAGCTTAAAGAAAAAGCGATCGAGTTGAGCCTCTGGCAGCGGATAGGTGCCTTCCTGCTCAATAGGATTTTGTGTTGCCATGACAAAGAACGGTGCATCCAGTTTGTAGGTGGTCCCACCTACGGTCACGGATCTCTCTTGCATCGCTTCGAGCAATGCTGACTGCGTCTTTGGGGTGGCGCGGTTAATCTCATCAGCTAAGACAATCTGTGCAAAGAGTGGCCCCTTACGGAACTCAAAACTGCGGCCACCTTCAGCCTCTGCCACGATGGTGGTGCCCGTGATATCTGCTGGCATGAGATCGGGCGTAAACTGGATGCGCGAAAACTGTAGATGGAGTGCTTCAGAAAGAGAACGAATCAAAAGTGTCTTCCCAAGACCTGGTACACCTTCAAGCAATGCATGACCGCCTGCGAAGAGACAAGTCAAAACACCGTCAACAATATCGTCGTGCCCGACGATCGCGAGCTGTATCTGTTCCTTGGCTGCTTGATAGTCCTCGCGAAAACGAGCCGCGGCGGCTTCAATCGCTTGTTGATCTGACGTTGCGTTCATTGGTAACTCCCACGTTTCTGTGTTGGGAATGGTATGCCAGCAAGGCAAAGAACGGAACGGGGCCAGCCTTGGAAGTTCAGATCCATCGGGCCGCCCCGCTTTATGACATCATGACCTGGCAAGAAGATCCTGCTGACTTCTCTGGAAAGGTCATCACCAGTCTGCCAAAGTGTAGTGGCCTACGCTGATCAGGGATCGACCAGTGACGAAAAGGCGTCCCAAGTTGGGCTATCAGCTTGATTCGCCCATCGACGCATGTCACGAAGTGAATCGATTCGCTCTTGGTTGACGCTGCCATCAACCATACCCGTGACCACAAGCTTTCCATTGCGTTCTGCCACAAAACCATGATTGGATGGGGTCAATGGATCGTAAGACTCTTCCCACGGATTTTGGCCCGAGAGTGGATTCCAGATTG
>CALCOW010000333.1 GCA_937899935.1 uncultured Phycisphaerae bacterium | reverse complement strand
CGAACACTCTCACCCTTTGCATTATTCTTAGCACTTTCACCAGCAAGATTCGCGATACCGAGTCTGGGTCTACGGTCGGTTGAATGTTCATCTGATTCCATCTCCTGCATCGCAGGCGAAAAAACCCTCTCTGACGGCAACCCCGCCATGGTCCCATCTTTACCAACCCCCCAGCGATATGAGCCAGGGCAAGTTTGACCACTGCTATCAGCAGAGAAATGCCCTGAACACAGAAGTCACCCACCAAAATCCGAGATCACTTGTGCAAAAGGTAGCTATTCTGGCTACCTCTTTTTTACTGATTCAGCCAAAAGGGATTTGGTGTGGCTAATTCACAAGACGCTCAGACCATCATTATCGGCGCGGGAATTGTCGGCTTGGCGACCGCCAAAGCTCTCATTGATCGCGGTGAGTCTGCTCCAGTTCTATTGGAAGCGGAGTCCCAAATTGCAACCCACCAGACTGGGCATAATAGTGGTGTGATTCACTCCGGGCTGTACTACAAGCCAGGGTCGCTCAAAGCCACACTCTGCACAACTGGGCGTGATGCTATGTATCAGTTCTGTCGAGATCACGACATCACCGTCGAAACCTCTGGCAAAGTTGTGGTAGCAACTCAGGAACATGAACGCCCACAACTTGAATCACTTCGAAAACGTGGTACGGCCAATGGCATTGCTGATCTAGAGATATTGAACCAAGACCAACTCAGAAAACACGAGCCTCACATCACTGCGATCGCAGGCATGTTCGTCAGAGAAGCAGGAATCACCGACTTTGGTCAAGTGGCCCAGGCGATGCGCCAAGAGATTGAAGACGCGGGCGGAACCATTCAAACAGGGGTCACTGCGACGCGATGCCATAATCAAGGTGAGCAGACCGTGGTAGAGACTAATAGTGGGCCTCTTAAGGCGAGACACGTCGTCAATTGTGCGGGACTTCACTGCGATCGGATCGCCCGTGCAAGTGGCCTAGCTGGTGACGTTCGTATCGTGCCATTTAGAGGTGAATACACACTACTCTCAGAGCAAGCTGCAGCACTCGTCCGTAGTCTGATCTATCCCGTCCCCGACCCACGATTTCCGTTTCTCGGTGTGCACCTCACACGAACCGTGCATGGCACCGTAAAAGCGGGCCCTAATGCATTATTAGCATTTGCTCGCCACGGCTACAAAATGCGCCACATTAACGTGAAAGATCTACTCGGTATTGCCTCTTATTCAGGCTCTTGGCGCATGGCTGCTAAGTATTGGCGCACTGGCGTCAGTGAATTTCGTCGTTCACTGTCAAAAAGAGTGATGTTGCGTTCTATTCAACAGCTGATTCCTGAGATTCAAGCCAACGATCTCAAACAAGGGCCAGCCGGGGTGAGAGCACAAGCCGTTGATCGTTCAGGCCAACTGCTTGATGACTTTTGCATCAAACGCGATGGCAACATTGTGCATGTACTCAATGCACCTTCCCCAGCAGCGACCGCTTCTATCACGATTGGACAGTCCATTGCGGCTCAACTGCTTAACACCAACTCATCGCAGCCTAAGACTCACTCGCAGTAAATAAAGAAGGTAGTAGACGAACAAAGGCAGAGCGTGGAAGTACATCGTCAGCGCCTGCTTCAGCTGCTGCATTGAGAACATCCCGATCAACATGAGAACCAAAGGCAACAATTCTGGATGTTGCCGCATGTGATCTCACGCATTTGACGAGATCTGAAACAACTACGTCTTCCAATGACAAGTCAATAAGCACAAGTTGGGGCGACTGATCAATGAGTGCGGCTTCTAATGTTGCAACATCACGAACAACACGGCATGTCGCACCAGACTGCGCAGCAGTACCAGTAATCTTTGATTGAAATATCAGATCACAAACAACAGCTATACACATGGTTGTTTTAGGCAACACTCATTTCTTAAATCGTTATTGAAAATCATCAAAACGATTAGACTGAAAAGCTACTGCCACACCCGCAAGAACTGGTTGCATTAGGATTGTTAAAAACAAACCCTCGACCCATGACTTCATCTTTGAAGTCAATCTCCGTGCCGTTGAGGTAGAGGAAACTTTTTGGATCACAGATCACGCGCACCTTGAAGCCATCATCGCTCTCATTGTTGTCTTTGTCATATTCCCAGAGCTCGTCAGAATCACGCTGGCTTTCAGTGAGGTCCAGTAGGTAGCTGAATCCTGAGCAACCACCACCCTTCACACCAACGCGCAGCCGAATCACTTCCGGATCAAGCTCTTGTTGCAGCACAATGTTGGAAATCTCTCGTATCGCGGCTTGTGTCAG
>CALCOW010000332.1 GCA_937899935.1 uncultured Phycisphaerae bacterium | reverse complement strand
GGTCTTTGGCGAAAGCGGGTCTTGGTGACAGAGCCGAGCAACTGACAAAGAAAGCGGTATCCATTGCTCGCGCGGCATGTGCTGAATCTGGCAAGCAGTCTCTTGTCCTCGGAGGCGTGGCGCCGTTGGAAGATTGCTACCGACCCGATCTCACCCCTGATGCAGAGACTTGTCAACGTGAACATGGGCAGATGATTCAATACCTCGTCGATGGCGGCGTAGACTTGGTTTGGATTGAGACCATGTGTTCAGCCCATGAGGCTTTGGCGGCGGCCCATGCCGCTCAAGCATTGGCTCCAGGCCGTTGGGGAGTGTGCTTTTGTTTGGCATCGGAAGGCGAGCCTGGGCGGTTGCTCGATGGTACTTCGTTGGGTGAGCTCACACCCATGCTTGGTGATGCCCAGGTGATAGGAATCAACTGTGTATCGGCAACTATCTTGGCTGAGCAGGTCTCCCATGTACGCAGTGTGTTGCCTGATGAGATTGCAATTGCAGCCTACGGCAACGTGGGTTATGCCAACCAGGACGGCTCCTGGGTCATCACTGATGCCGTTGAACCGGCTCAGTTTGCCCGCTATTCCAAGCAGTGGCATGAGGCTGGAGCGAGCTGGATTGGCGGCTGTTGCGGAACAACGCCAGCAACTATTCGGGCCATCAAGGCTGAATTATGCACGGCGGACTAGTCAGGTATTCGTCAATCTCGTGGATCTTCAGGCAACCAGAGGGCCTGTTTTTTCGGAGATCCTAGCTCAGGGCGCTTGGCCATCGACCTGATTTTGGAAGCGGTGAGAATTGGCTAAATTATTGTGCATATTCGAATTAGCGTAGGCTAGAGGGGCTGTGCTGGGGGACAATTGCGGTGAACGTCATCAACCAGCCTGAGAGCATTCGTTTGAGGAGAAGTGAATTGTTAATTGAGACTCGTTCTCATTAATAGTTGAGAATGCGTCTCATTTGAGGTTGATTCAAGACCGAATTGCTCGTAAAACATCCAATCTGCAGTTTGTGTAGTTGGTACGAAATTTTTTAGGGAGGTAAGAGAAGTGCATCGGAAAATACTATTTGTCGCGGTTGCCACCATCGGAAGCGTGACAGCTTCGGGGCTTGGTGGTTTTACTGTTGAAGCAGCTCCAACATGGCGGGGGGACGCCAACACTGCGTATTACAATTGGGAGACCTTTACGTCGGCGGACGGCTACACCGACGGCCCGAACTTTCCGGGCAACGTGCCCGGTCCCCCCAGTGGTGATGCGTTACTGTTTAACTTTGGCACCAATGGCCCACCAAGTGGACCAGGCTGGCCTGGAACAGGCGCGGTCATTGCCTCGAGTGGCAATATCTATGGACTTTCAGGTCAACTGAATATCCACGCTTATGGATATGCCACCGCCGGCAACAACATTCAAGATGTCGTCTTCAACGCTGCCACATTTGGCACAACGATCGATTTCGATAGTGTGCAGTTGGCACTTGAATTTGCGGGTGGAGGAGCACAGCAGATCTCATTGGCAGAGCTTGGTCTGATAAACTACACAGCAGAAATTCCAGCGCCGGGACCTCCCGGTAACGTGGCTACCGTTGATAACATAAGCTGGAGTTATGATCTATCAGGTTTTTCAGATGTCAGTGCGGTGGGGCTCATTTTCACGTCTGACACAACGAATATGTCACTTGATGCATTTTCAATGGACCTGCGATTTGCAGCCATTCCATCGCCAGGTGCGCTGGCCTTGTTCGGCCTGGCCGGTTTAGCTGGTCGTCGCCGAAGAAGAGCTTGATTTGAGTGTGAAACTCCTATGAGATAGTCACATTGTCGACAGCCCCGCGAGGCTCGAAGAAGTTTCGCGGGGCTGTTTTTTCAATGAGATTTGTTTATTCACGTCCAGAATAAGGACTCATAGGCCAGGAATTCTTATCGGCTATCAGATGAATGAATGGTCGTCGTTGGTCACAGAAGTGGGTTTTGTAGATAAAGTCATTGAGAAAAATTGAGAGCGATCAATGAAGAACTTTGTATTTTGTGGGTTGTTAGTGATTGTGGTGGTTGTGGTGCTCGTCAAGCTCAATATGCCACCAGCAGAAGCAGTCAGTTCAACTGGTGTTCAGGCGGCAGGCATTCAGCCAGCTACTGTGGCGGGTGCTACTTCTGGTTCTAGAATCGCCACGCTTCTTCCCTTTGCGGCAGATCAATTGATTGCGATGGGTGTTGATCCGGTTTGTGTTCCTGGATTACGTGGTCACACACCAGAGGCTTGGCAGAGCATTCCGACTGTGCAGCTTGATCATAGTGCTGGACCAAACTTAGAGCAGCTTATCGCTGTGAATCCGGACTACATCATCACTGCCAGC
>CALCOW010000331.1 GCA_937899935.1 uncultured Phycisphaerae bacterium | reverse complement strand
GCATTTTGACTGACGTCAATCGTCAAATCAAGAATTGACTGATTGCGACTCTTAAGGGTAACGGTTCTTGTTTGTTCAAGTTTGATGCCTTGTGTATCAAGGTTGCCAACAATCTTCCATTGCCCGCCCTCACCGATGGCTTCCTTAGGCAGCGGAAGACTGAATTGATCCATCGACTGCGACATGCTCTCCATCTGAGTGCGAATCATCGGTGCCGTATCCGGCTGAAAGGTCCAGTTCACAGGCGATGAAATACCGCGATTTGAAATGGTGTATTGGCCACTAATCCCGATCAGACCATTCATCATATTCCGCATCATTGCTGCGATGCCAGGCGTGTCCCCTTCGCTTTCCTTCACGTCAAACGCGGTGAATTGAATCTTGCAATTCGCTGTTCCATCAGCCTCCACGCTTTCGATGGATTGCTTAAGCGTCATCACCATGGCTGGAATCGCCTGTGCGGGAAGCGGGTTGCCGCCCATCGTCGTGGCCATAGCCATCTTGGTTGTGACGGTGAGCGTCATGCTGGTGCCAGCTTTAGGTTCCATTCGAAGAAGTGATGGATTGCTGCCCACCTTTTCAACGGTGACTTTAATGTCGCTTGCAGGTGCACTCGCAGCGGTTTCCACAGGCGCCGTCGGAGCTGCTGGCGGCGTCGGGGCATTTTGAGCCAGAGCAGTTGACGCTCCAAAGAACGCACTCAGAGCAAGGGCAATAGTTAGTTTCATGGATCAAACTCCAAATTGACAGGAACTCATATCAGGCCCCATGACAATTGCCCGTCCTGTGACGCAGCGGCGACCTGGCAAGCCCAGCAGTATAACCTTGGCGGACACTCCATGTGGGCACCCCCCATACGGCTAGCTCTAGTGCCCTATTTGAGAAAATCTCGAACTCGTTGAAAGGTCTCTTCTGGATTCTCTTGGAACATGACATGGCCCTCATCTGACATACGAGAGATCTGAATATTGGGTATCGCTTCCTCAAAAATCTGTGCCGTCGAAACGTCGAGCATTTCATCAGCAGTGCCCCAGATCAAGAGTGTGGGCATGGTGATTGAATGCAGACGATGCCGCAGACCATCGAGAAGCATGGCACCAAAATCTGAATTGACCTTGAGACTTCGCTCCATTTCGTGAGACAACTTGACCGCCGCAAGCCATCGAATCAATCGAGGGAATTGCGGAGGCTCCCGAAACACGACCGACATGAAATCATCAAATGTCTTGACATCCCGAATAGTCAATTGCGTATGGTCTTCTATTGCTTTTTGAATGAAAGGTTTTGGCTCAGGCGCCATGACGCCAGCTGGCGCAAAGAGTACCAGGCGATCAACTTCTTGAGGCCGAGCCATGGCCATGAGCATCGCGATACAACCACCCATTGAAGAGCCCATTAATGTGATTGGTTTCTGGCGTTTTGGCACGAGATCGTCAATGAAGTCCCAAAGCACTCTGACGTAGAAATCTTCGTCATAACAGATATCAGCATCGAAACGGTGACTGCCGAAAGGTGGAACATCTGGCAATAAAAGGCGCCGCTGACTGCCCAATTGGTGACACACAGGAAGCATCATTGTCTTATCTGTTGCTAACCCATGAAAGACAATGATCGGCTGGCCTTCTGGCGGGCCGGCTTCATAGAAAGACCATTGGACGCCCGAAACATCTCTGGTGCGTTGACGTGCACCTGCCCGCCGGGCCTCTCTCCGAGCATGCAACTTAAAGAGGAGGTTCGCTAGTCTAGATATCATGATGTGACCAAGACTATCACTTTCTCATATCAATGCCGCTCTAAGAGGCATTGAATCTCATCATCCAGCGACATCCCTGAAAACAGCTTGACCTCGTCCCGCTTGATGCCCGTATAGGCGTTGAATAACTCAATACCCAGAGCGGCACTGAGCACTTGATCTGCTTCAAAACAGTCAAGTGACTTCTCCAACGTATCGGGCAACTGAGTCAACCCTAATGACTCTTGTTCACTGGCACCCATGGCAGCAGGAAAGTGCGGCACTGGTTGCCGTAGAACGAGATGGTTTTTCAGGCCATCAATACCAGCCGCAAGCAAGACCCCCAAAGCCAAATATGGATTCGAGGTTGCATCGCAGGCCTTAATCTCAATATTAGAGGGCGGTGACGCACCGGGTTGCTTTGGCACACGCAATGGCATTTCCTTATTGTCAAACCCCCACCCCAGATAAGCCCCACTCCAATGGCCTGGCTGAATTCTACGAAACGAGTTGGTTGTTGGAGTCGTCACAGATAACAAGGCCTCAAGGTGCGACAGAATACCGGCCATAAACCAAGCGGTCTCTTCCGAGAGTCCATCTGCCTGCTGCGCATCACCTGTTACATTTTTCCCATTACGCCATAAGCTTAGGTGCACGTGCGAGCCATTCCCCCCTTCTTTCTCAAAGAGCACCGGCAAGAAGGATGCGATCATACCCAGCTGCCTAGCCACTGCATGCACCGTTTCGCGCACCACCAGCTGCTGATCGGCTGCGGCCAGTACATCCACATGCTGTACAACAATTTCATGTTGTCCGGAAGCAGATTCAGCCAGAAGAGCCGTGACTTGAATGTTTTGTGCATCGAGCGCCGCTCGAATTGCTTCAAGCACCTCATGCTTCATATTAAGCGCTTGTATTGATGCATATCCATGCTGGTCGGTTGGCACCATTTCACCATCTTCAAGGTCAAAAAGAACAAACTCACTTTCGAATGCTGCTTTAATTTGCAAGCCCATCGAAGCGAGTGTCGCAATCTGTCGTTTTAAAAAGCCTCGTGGACAAAACAGCCATGGCTCTCCATTGGCATCAAGTATGTCACCATATCCACTCGCATGCCCAGAGGCATACGGAAGCATCCTCAGTGTCGACTCATCCAGATGAAGATAAACCTGCTCAGCCGTTGGTATTCCACAATCCAATTTGGGTGCATCAATCATAACCCCAAGGGCCATCTCAACTGATGGAAGTGGCATCCATGGCGACTGCTGTACCTTTTCGATCCGATGTGCAATACCGCGAGTTAATCCCACCAAATCACACCACAACAATCGCACCATTTCTATCTCGTCTTCGACAAGCCCAGCTAATGTCCATCCCACCATTGTCATTCTCCTCCGACCGCCCGCCTCGAGGCATGTTCTTCATGGTCCAAATCATAACGCCTCAGCACGGCAATAAGCCAGGGTCCTTAGACACTAGAGATACAAAGCCTTGAGGATCGACTGGCCTGCCATTAGTCTCCAGTGCGTATGACGACCTTTTCACATCTCGACCGTGGCGACTATAGGTTGCCGGCAGACCTCAGCGAGAAAATGCTAACTCCAGCATTGACCATTCACCTTCCACAGGTTCTGCATAACATTAATCGCATGATCGAGGCCGTATCGGGCGACGCAAATCGGTGGCGACCACACATCAAAACGACAAAGATACCTCAGATTTATGCAATGTTATGCCGGGCCGGCATTCGCAACTTTAAGTGCGCTACAACACGTGAGGCAGCAACACTCTTGCAAGTGTTTCGTGAACTCAATATTCATGAAGCGGATCTTTTGCTTGCACATCCCCTTTTAAAATCCGAGTTAAAAAGGCTTTATCAGATCGCCAAATACTATCCAGAGACAAATCTGAGTGTCCTTTGTGAAGATCCCGGTCAGGCCGAGCACATTGACCGTTCGATTGGCATCTTTATCGATGTCAATCCTGGGATGAATCGAAGTGGCGTGCCACTCGATGACGAACAGAGAATTTTAGAGATCGCACAAAAGAGTGGCGACCGTTTTCGAGGCCTGCACTTTTATGACGGAGATATAAGAGATAATGATCCAATGGTTCGTCGCCAAAGGGCCTTTGATGGATATGCTCGTCTCGTTTGCTTAGTAAACGAGCTTAAGGAGGCATCCTTTGAATGCGACGAAATCGTGACCAGTGGAACGCTGACTTTCTTAGATGCCATTGCCTACAGTCCATTTGAACTACTAAGTGGAACATCGCATCGTATCTCGCCAGGTACTGTTATTTTTCATGACGTCCGAAGCCAGAATGCAATTCCTGACTTAGATCTACGCCCTGCAGCATTACTGCGTGCACGAGTAGTCAGCCAACCAGCCAAAAACATCGTTACCTGCAATGCTGGCTCCAAGTCAATCGCTGCAGAAAGCGGGGATCCATGCTGTGTCGTACTCGGCGATTCGACACTCACAGCGCTTCACCCCAGCGAAGAACATCTCCCATTTAATTTTACGAGCAATTGCCCTGAACGGGGAGCGATCCTATCCCTGATACCCATGCATGTTTGCCCGACGGTCAACCTGGCAGAACAAGCCATCCTTATAGATGAAGATGGTGCTTACTGTGTTGCTGAAGTTAAGGC
>CALCOW010000330.1 GCA_937899935.1 uncultured Phycisphaerae bacterium | reverse complement strand
CTGATGCAGCACTTGCCAGTGAGATTCGAAAACGGATGTTTGTTTTCGAAGATATTCTGAATGTGAATGACAAAGGTGTTCAGGCAATTCTCAAGGAAGTTGATAATGATGAGCTCTGTATTAGCCTAAAGACGGCAAGCGATGAACTTAAAGAGAAAATATTTAGCAATATGTCAACGCGGGCGGCAGACTTAATAAAAGAAGACATGCAATACATGGGGCCACTTCGGCTTTCGGATGTCGAGGCAGCCCAACAGCGAATAGTAGAGATTGTGCGCCGTCTAGAAGAGGCCGGAGAAATCATTGTCATCGGTCGTGGTGGTGAAGGTGACCTTGTTGTCTGAAACGAGAGTATAGGTATCCAATGCCACTTATTAAATCAAACAAGGCTTCAGCAGTGACTAGCGGCGCTATTGTCATTGACTTCGAAGATCTTGGACGTCAGGCAACACGTATTCTCGATGATGCAAGAGCGAGAGCATCGCAGATGATTGCTGAGGCCACTAAAAACGCTGCGGTGATCCAATCGCAAGCGGCGGTCGACGGTCAACGGCAGGGAAAAGAAGAAGGTCTTAAGCAGGGAATCGCTGAAGGGAAGATGCAGGGACAGGCAGACGCTCAAGAGTCCCATCATGAAGCGATCTCTGAGCTTACCAAGCAATGGCAAAGTCAACTTGCTGCTTTTGGAGAGAGACGTGAGCAACTTCTTGAGTCATGTCGAACCGAGGTTATTCAGCTTTCATTGGCTATTGCGAGAAGAGTCATTTACCGAGTCGTTCACGATGACCCTCAGGTAGTTGCTGATCAACTGGCTGATGCTTTGGCAATGGTGTCTCAGACATCAGAGGTCGAAGTTGTCATTCACCCAAATCAAGAAGTACTTGTGCGAGAAGTACTTCCAGATATCTGTGCAACATTGCAACAGGTGGATGCTGTATCTCTGACGCTGGATTCCACTTTGACTCCCGGAGGATGCCTTGTGCGAACGAGAGGGGGTGCCGTCGATGCCACGATTGAGACTCAAATCGACCGAATTATTGATGAGTTAATGCCAGCGACCCTTGATAGGAATAACGATTGACTGGTCTTGCACAACACATCGACCGCATTGATTCCATGGAGACCATGGAGCTTTCTGGCTCTGTGGTTTCAGTTGAAGGATTGAGTGTTCATGTCGATCATCTGCCCGTGCCTGTTGGTGGTTTGGTTCGATTTGAACAACGTGGCCATCAATTGCACCAAGACCAGATAGTTCCACGCGGTGAAGTTATTGGCTTTAAGCAGGGCACTAGCATCGTTATGTTGTTTGGCGAGTCAACTGGAATCTCGCCAGGAACACGCGTCACTGGCGAACAATCTGCTCAGACCGTGCAAGTTGGTGAGGGTCTGTTAGGCCGTGTTATCAACGGCCTAGGCCGTCCGATTGATGGCAAGGGGCCAGTGCTCAATACGAGGCCTCGTCTTCTGATGCCAGATCCTACGACAGCGTTGCGGCGTCGGCGCATACAGCAACCGCTTCCCACGGGTATCCGAGCAATCGATGCGATGGTCCCCATCGGCAAGGGGCAGCGTGTTGGTGTGTTCTCTGGACCCGGTGTTGGTAAATCAACACTCTTGTCATCGATTGCTAGGAATACGAGTGCTGATGTAAACGTCATAGGACTGATTGGTGAGCGAGGTCGTGAGGTACGCGATTTTCTCGAGGATTCACTCGGCGCTGAGGGGCTTGCTCGTTCAGTTGTCGTGGTATCAACCGGAGATGAATCCCCATTAATGCGCGCTCGGGCAGCATTTCTTTCATGTAGTGTGGCTGAACATTTCAGAGATCAGCATCAAGATGTGCTTTTGATTATGGATTCGATTACGCGATTCGCACAGGCACAAAGACAAATTGGTCTTACCGCTGGTGAGCACCCTGCGACAAGAGGTTATACCCCTTCAGTTTTTGCTCTTCTTCCCAGACTACTTGAGAGAGCAGGAACACTTGAGCTGGGTGGATCTATCACAGGTCTTTACGCTGTTCTTGTTGAGGGTGATGATCTTGCTGAGCCGATTGCAGATGCAGCACGCGGTATCCTAGATGGCCACCTCGTATTAAGCCGTTCATTAGCTGCTCGAGGTCATCACCCGGCGATTGATATGCAGGAATCCATATCACGAGTTGCGGATGATATATGTGGTCTGCCCCATCAGGCGGCACGTCGGCGCTTGGGTGGTTTGCTAGCATCTTATCGCAGTGCAGAGGAACTCATCAGCATTGGTGCCTATGCAGCAGGGTCTGATCCCGAATGCGATTGCGCAATTTCAATGATGCCACAACTTGATGGTTTTCTTCGGCAGCCAGTACAGGAAAAAGCCGCTTATCCTGAGACTTGTAAACGCGTCGTCGAGTTAGCGGCGTGTTCTCAGGCACAAAGTGGTAAGCCAGTACACAGTACCGCCGGAGGCCCGGTCGCCTCTACACAAGTATCTAACAGTCCGAGCTCAAGGATAACTGCAACGTGAGTAGATTCGTCTTCAAGCTTGAGCCGGTTCTTCGCGCTCGTCAGGCAGTGCAGCGTCAGCAACAGCGATCAGTAGCTCGACTGGAGCATCAGCGTGTTGCTTTGGAGCAAAAGCTTCGTGAACAGCAAGAGCGTCTGCGGAGTGGTCAGGAAGCACTGCGTGAGCGAATGATTGGTTCGGTCGATACCGATCAGTTGAGACTTCATGCGAAATCTGCCCTGGCTGTTACAAGGAATGCACAGAGTATGGTCATTGACTTGGCAGCCATCCACCAGGAACTCCAGTCAGCCAGATTGTCCTTGCTGGAAGCACGTAAGCAATGTCTGGCGATTGAAATTCTTCGTCAGCGTCGATATGAGAAATGGCAACAGGAGCAATCGCGAAAAGACCAAGCTATTTTAGATGACATGAGCAGTAATATTGTCAGGAGGAAGGAGCCAGTTCTATGAAAACCTTATGGAACATAATTAGTGTTATTGCTGTTGTGAATCTGTTGGCACTAGGCGTTTTTCTGGCGGTGCTGTGGCAAAAGAAATCACTTGACGGGGATCGAATCAAAGAGGCATGGTCAGTACTGAATGGTAATGTTGAAGAACTCTCTGGGCCACCACAAGCTTCTGATGATACGGCGATAGAGGCAAACTCAGACCCTGGTGCCCCAGCTTATCACCCACTTGCTAGTGGGCAGGAAGTTCGAAGAATTGCACACGTGAATTCCGTTCACGCCCAAGCGAGAAGGCGACTGGGCGATGAAAGAGATATGCTGATCCGCCAGCTTGAATCAGTGAGTGCTGAATTAGAGCGGCGTCAAATAGCCTTCGAAGAGGAGCGGGCAGCATGGCAGAGCGAGATAGAATCGCAGGTCATGCGCAAAAAAGACGCGCAGTTTCAGCATGCAGTCAAGGTGTTGGCAGCCCTCCCAGCAAAACAAGCAAAAGATATATTGCTTGAAATGATTATCCAAAAAGGGCCTGATCAGGGAATGAAAGAGGCTACTTCCTACCTTAACGCTATGTCGATTGATACAGCATCTCGCATTATTCGAGAGATGAAGAACCAGGATCAGACAAAAGTGGCAACCAATTTGCTGGAACACCTCCGTCGCTTCGGTTTATCTGAAGTTGAGGTGAATCCTAATGCAGAGCCCAATACTCCAACCGCAACCATCCCTCGCCCCCAAGGCGTCGGTAGCACCGACGCCATGTAGGGGATGTTCTAGCCAAAACTCAGGTGCAGTCGAGAGGTCCTATGAGGAATATGCTGAAGCTGAACTGGTGAATGTTGAAGCCTCAATGGTTGGCCCAGAGGATTTGCGTGACCATGTATCGGGGCCTGAGGTAACAGAGCAACCATCTAGTGTGACACTAAAGCCAGATGGCAATAGCCTTGATAGGCGAACAGATGGTTCTCCGGTTCCGCAGAGTAATTCAAGCCAGTCAATTGATGCCAATAGTACGCTCAATGAAGGTCAGATAGCCATTGATTTGGCATCAGATAATCAGGTCAGAACCACCGCGCTGCTAGATATGGGATCTTCGGAAGTGACTAGAGATCCAACAGTTGGGCTATATGCTCGTTCTGAGGTTGCCTCGACGGCAGGGCAAGTTCCTACTCTAGCTCAGTCAATGGAAGAAGCGCCGCCGGTTCCCGTCATACAAGAGATGCCGTCTCTCATGTCAGTCTCTGGTGCTCAAGAAAGTGTGCAGGCAAGCCAGTTGATGGTCATTCAAGAAATAAATGCCTCAACGAGCAACGTGAGTTTGGATCAGAAACAGAACCAGACTGCTGAATTGTCAAGAAGTACCACTCATAACAATCGCCAGCGAGCAGAAATTGAAAATCGAGTGTCAACTCTTGGGCATATGGCTCGTCAGCTGC
>CALCOW010000329.1 GCA_937899935.1 uncultured Phycisphaerae bacterium | reverse complement strand
GGGCATCGGCGGTTGGTACAGCGGCTTGCCGCATGATTTGTTTAGCAAAGGCCTTATCAGCTTCTAATTGAGCTGCTGCCTTTGTAGGACCAAAGACACGTCGCTTATCAGTTTCCAGTGCATCGGTAATACCATCAGCTAGCGGGGCTTCCGGTCCCACTACGATCAGGTTGATGCCAGCCTCATCACACCAACGACCAAATCTGAACGACTCCTTCAGATTCAATTCAAGTGGGCATGGTTCGCCAAGAGCACTGAGGGCTGCATTACTGGTGTCTGTCAGATAAAGTTTGCCTAAGCGTGGTGACTTCTTTAACTGCCATGCCAATGCATGTTCACGACCTCCGCCACCGATGAGTAGGATATTGCAGGGGTTCGGGCATGGAATTGGTGCAGGCATAGAGTGACAAGTGTATCCGGAAACTGGTTGATTGTTAGCTTTAACCTCTTCGTCGATCGGCGCTTTTTCGCTTTCCTCGTTTTGTGATTCCAGCGCGAGAGCGTGCCTGACCCGGACGCTTCTGATGCCTACTAGGTTCAGGTGAGTGATCAGCACCAGCGCGAATCGCCTCCATCTCATCACGTATAGAGGCCGCCTTTTCAAAATCCAGTTTGTCGGCAGCTGCCAACATTTCTCGTTCGAGTACCTCGATCAGCTCATCCCGCGTCTGTGACGCCTCATTTCGGCCACCGCTCATTGCCGTACGAGCTGTTCGGCGAGCCTGTAATTCCATCTCAATGCCGCGGCGGATGGCCTTCTTGACCGTCTTGGCTTGGATACCATGCTCTTGGTTGTACTGTTCTTGCAAGACTCGACGACGCGAGGTTTCGTCCATCGCAGCTTGCATTTGAGGAGTGACCCGATCTGCGTACAGAATCACGCGCGCGCCAACATGTCTGGCAGCTCTTCCAATGGTCTGGACAAGACTTGTTTCACTACGAAGAAAACCTGTCTTATCGGCATCAAGAATACACACCAAAGCGACCTCTGGAAGATCGAGGCCCTCACGCAAGAGATTCACACCAATCAATACATCGAATTGACCTTCTCGCAGTTCTCGCAAAATCTCAAGCCGATCAAGCGTATCGATATAGATCGGAAGAGCGATATCACTGTGCAAAAACCGTACGCGAAGCTCACACTCATCCAGATGATGTGTGAGTTGTTCTGCCAGTCGCTTGGTGAGCACCGTGACTAATACGCGATTGCCTGCTGCGGCGCATTTTTGACACTCTTCGATGAGATGAGGTACCTGTGCCGTCGCCGCATGCACTTCTACATTTGGATCAAGGATTCCAGTCGGACGAATGACTTGTTCAATGACCTCGCCGCCGCTGAGTTGTAGTTCGTAAGGCGCAGGAGTAGCAGAAACATTAATAATCTGGGGTACGATTTCAGAGAACTCATCAAAAGTAAGAGGACGATTATCCAAGGCGCTTGGAAGTCGGAAGCCATGATCAACCAGTACCTGTTTTCTGGCACGATCACCGTTATACATCGCTCGGATCTGTGGAATCGTGACATGAGATTCATCAATAAAGACCAACCACTCACTGGGTTCACAGTTCGGGACATGATTGAAGTAGTCGAGTAAGCATGAAGGTCGATCGCCAGGAGACCGATCTTCGAGTGGAGCTGAGTAATTCTCAATACCTGAGCAAAATCCAATTTCCTCTAGCATTTCTATGTCATATCGTGTTCGTGCCGCCAGGCGTTGAGCCTCGAGGAGTTTTCCTTGTTTTTGCAGTACGGCAAGTCGGTCTTGTAGTTCTGAACGAACGCGTTCAATAGCGGGTTTTAGACTTTCGTCGGGAAGCACATAGTGCTGAGCTGGAAAAAGAAAATAGTGACTCTCAGTTGCCAGGAGCTCTCCACTTATTGGATTCACGAGTTCGATACGCTCTATTTCATCTCCAAAAAGCTCAATACGCACCGAGAATTGTTCGTAGGCGGGAAAGACTTCGATAATATCTCCGCGCACACGGAAGTTCCCTCGCTGAAATTCAATGTCATTCCTTTTGTATTGCATCGCGAGAAGCTTAAGAAAGATCTCACGCCGATTGATGGTGGCCCCTTGTGTGATGGCAAGCATACGCTGGCCATATGCGGTTGGAGAACCAAGGCCAAAGATACAGCTAACTGAAGCAACAATGATCACATCTCGCCTTGACAATAGCTGACTTGTTGCAGCCAGACGCAGGCGGTCTAGATCTTGATTACGTGATGCATCTTTCTCGATATAGATATCACGTTGAGGAATGTAAGCTTCAGGCTGGTAGTAATCGTAATAGCTCACAAAGTAACTCACCGCATTATTCGGAAAGAGTTCTCGCATCTCTTCATACAGTTGGGCAGCGAGAGTCTTGTTATGACTAATGATGAGGGTTGGTCGCTGTACCTCTTCAATCACATTGGCCATTGTGAAGGTCTTGCCTGTTCCTGTAGCACCAAGCAATGTCTGCGCACGGGACCCTGCACGGAGGCCTGCTGCTAATGCAGTAATTGCACGAGGCTGGTCTCCCATCGGAGTGAAAGAGCTCTTGATTTCGAAGTGGCCTTCTTCAGACATGGTTGTATTGTAGGTGCCGTGATGACTAACCAGTGCGACCGAGCGAAACCAATTGTCCAGCAGTGGGGCGGACGGTCGCAACAAGCCCTGGGATGGTGACCAAACAGGTAACAACAATAAGAGCGATCCAGGCAATTGCAGTCGCAATCAATGGGAAGTGAAGCCGCACCGAAAGTCCGGCGAGTTCTTGGTAGTGCTGAGTGCTGACCCACGCTAAGTGCATCCCAAGAGCGGTACCGACAATGGCGCCGATCAGAGCAAGAAAAATAGACTCACCTAAAATCATGCGTATGAGTGAAGTACGCTGTGTCCCAATGCTGCGTAAGACACCATACTCGTATCGCCGCGCGTGAATAGACGCCAGTAAAATATTGCCAAGTCCGAGACTTGCGACAAGCAGGGCGCCAGCAGCAATGGCGCTCTGCAGCAGAAGAACGTCTTGGCCAACGCCGTTGATGGTGTCGAGTATCCATCGGCCACTTCGCCATGTGGCACCTGGGGCTGCAGTTGCTATCGCTGCAGCAAGTGCATCATCGTCGACTTCAGGATTTGCATCGATTTCAAGAATCTGCGGTTGCCCAAGTACAAACTGTTTGCGGAATTGTGCTTCGTCGAAAACGGCACAGCTAATAGCCCGTTCCGTATATGCGTTCTGGATTCCAATGAGTTGCGTGGCAAGCTCAAGTCCGCCAGTTTGAATCAAGCCAACAACGGTATATTCGCGGTGTAGTGAACCGGCACCAAGATCAACGGTGTCGCCAAGATCAATCCCCCGAGCTGTTAGAAAACGATCCGAAAGGATTACCCCAGTACCATCCTTGAGTGGTTGGATGGCCTCCTCGGCAGATCCTCTTACCCAAACTGGCCGGTTCATCTCAAAAAAGCAATCCACATCGACACCGAGGCCAATGACATTTGGCGGGGTAAAGCGTGATAAACCAAAAACTTGTTGCCCTTTTACACGCATTGGGGCATACATCAGGCTGCAGGCGCCATCGATACCATCAACAGCGGCAATTTTCTGTTGCTCCTCGGGCGATAAACCGCTTGGTGCAAAGACAAAACCATCGGCAAATGTCAGTTGGTCGACCCAGTCACGCAGGAGTGCTTGTCCATTGGCCCAGGTATTGACCAGAATCGCAACTCCAACCATCAGTGTGCCTGCAGTAAGCCCTTGTCGAATTGGAGTCGCCAGAATGGTGCTCGACAGGACGCCAGAAGGAAGTCGCATGATGAAGCTGAGTAACCACCCAAGTGGTCGTGCCGCCATGTACGCAAGTGGAATTGCAAGCACAAAGTAGCCAATGTACAGAGCGGGCATACCCGCCCATGCAAATGCCAAGAATCGAGTCTCACGCTCAGGAATGGCAAGCAAGAGTAGCTGCAGGCCAATCAATACACAGCCTGCCACGGCAGCAAGAATGAGTGAGCCGCGCCATGCAGGCTGTGCGCGTTGTGCGATCGCGCGCATAGGTTCGGTCCGGCAAGCCAACCAAGCGGGGTAAAGAGCACCGATGACGCCGGCAGTCAGTGAGCCAATGATGGCAAGCAAAATGCCAAGAGGAGAGACCGTTAATACAACGGGTAAATCTCCACCAAAGAGGTCTAAGATCAGCCAACTAATGATGATACCTACGGGGATGCCAAGTGCCCCCCCAACGACACTAATGGTGAGGCCGACGACGACCTGAGCCAGAAACAGCTGTCTTCGCCATGCACCAATACAACGAGTAATAGCCATTTCACGCTGTTGCTCAGTGACTGATGTGGTAAGTCCGGTGACGATAATAAATGTGCAACTGAGGAATCCAATGATGGTCGCAATCAAGAGACTAAACTGCACGGCCCCAAGGCGCCGGTCGAATCCGATACGCAAGAGTTCAGAGGGTTCTAGAATGAGAGGTGATTGGATACGAGCTGCCTCTGTGGCACAGAAGGTGCGCGGATCCTGATCCGACTCCAAGACGATCATCACCTCATTGACCT
>CALCOW010000328.1 GCA_937899935.1 uncultured Phycisphaerae bacterium | reverse complement strand
GCGATCCAGCAATGATTTCGTATCTAAACAACAATCAGAACCGACGCCAAGCGCCCAATGAAAATCTTGCTCGAGAACTCATGGAGCTTTTCACTCTTGGTGAAGGCAATGGGTATTCAGAGAACGACATCAAGGAAGGCGCCCGTTGCCTCACTGGATATACGTTTCAGGACGATGAATTCGTCTTTCAGTCGCGTGATCATGATCCGGAATTCAAGAACATTCTTGGAGCCCGCGGACGATTTGATGGGCATGACTTCATCGAGCTGATTTTCCGTCGCCCAGAGGTCTCTCAGTACATTTGCCTGAAGCTATACAGGTACTTTGTACGGGATGTAGCTGATGTTCCCGATCGAGAAACACAAACACTCATTAAGAAGATGGCCAGTGACCTACGAACAAATAATTACGCCATCAAGCCCGTCTTGAGAAAACTCTTTCGGTCACAGCACTTCTATGACGAATCCAATTTCGCTTCACAAATCAAGTCTCCGATCCAACTGACCGTACAGGCCGCTCGATCACTGCTGCGCACGGTGCCCGCCGGCGTGGTGCCAGATCTAGCCTCAGCCTGCGAGATGATGGGCCAAGGCTTGTTCTATCCACCAACCGTACAAGGTTGGACGGGTGGGCGCAACTGGATCAACACTTCCACCATGTTTGTTCGTCAGAACACGCTGATTTATATGCTCACTGGGCGGCGCCCTGATATGTATTCCTGGGAAACCAGCGGGCTTGGCAAATACGACGCCACTCATATGATTGAACATTTGCGTGATACGAACGGTCGAATCGACTCAAACGAAGCCGTCCGTTACCTCTTACGTTTCACACTGGGCAGTCATCCACAACCCCAACGGATTGCGACACTGACTGACTTTATTAGTTCACGCAGCAATCAACTTACCAACGATATGATTATTGGCCTCTTAGCACTTATTGCCGCTATGCCGGAATACCAGCTTTGCTAGGCCTCGTCCCCACGGCAGCACCACACCCTCGAGGGATGTGGGCACGGGAGTCAAAATGATGACTGACAACATACAAGACGCTTACAGTCGCCGCCTTTTCTTACAACAAGGCGTCACACTTGCTTCGATGATGGCCACAGTGCCATTTTTTGTCGAACGATCGGCGCACGCAATGATGAGGCCAATTGGCTCTCTGACGACGAGCCAAGCAGGCGTCCCTGAAGATCGGGTGCTTGTGGTGGTTCAGCTTGGTGGCGGCAATGACGGGCTTAACACGGTGATCCCCTATGGCAACGATGAGTATTACCGTCGCCGACCCTCACTCGGGATCAAATCGCCCGGCAAAGAAAATGGCGCCCTTCGTATTCAAGGCGCTGATGGCATTGGGTTACACCCAAATATGACTGGGCTTAAAGAGCTCATGGATGAGGGCGTCGCCTCCATCGTTCAGGGCGTCGGTTATCCCAATCCAAATCGCTCACACTTTGCGTCTATGGATATCTGGCATACCGCCGATACCTCCGGAAAAGGTTACGGCTGGATAGGCAAGTACTTTGACAACACATGCAATGGAACCCCTGAACCACAAGGCGGCATCGCCATTGGCAATCAAGTTCCACTCGCCATGAACGGTTCGGTCCAAGCGCCAATCAGCTTTGAATCGGCTGATGCTTTCCGCTGGGCTGGACAAGATCTACATCGCTCATTGCGTGAACCTTACGACGATATCACCCGTGCTGGCAGTAACCAAGCTGTCAAGAGCGATACACAGATGGATTTCCTGATGCGCACAAGCCTCGATGCGCAGCTTGCATCGGATCGAATTCGAGCAGCGGTTGCGAAAGCGACACTTGTGCAGTACCCAGGCAATCGACTCGCCCAACAATTGAAAATTGTTTCGGCCATGATTCGCGACGAAATGCCGACGCGGGTCTACTATGTGTCTCTTGGCGGCTTCGATACCCATGCCAACCAAGGTTTTCAGCATGGGAATCTTCTGTCACAACTCAGCCAATCACTCAATGCGTTTTATAAAGATATGAAAGCACAAGGGAACTCGAAACGTGTATTGACGATGGTATTTAGCGAGTTCGGACGCCGCGTCTCACAGAATGCTTCGGGTGGCACGGATCACGGCACTGCTGCACCAATGTATTTAGTCGGCGACATGCTTCGCCCTGGACTCCTTGGCACCCATCCATCGCTCAAAGATCTTGATAATGGAGATCTTAAATTCAACGTCGACTTCCGTTCCATCTATACCGCTGTTCTTCAGGACTGGATGAAGTCACCAGCTGCTGCCATTCTTGGGCAGCAATACCAGAAACCAAATCTCATTCGGATCTAAAGTTCAAACGAATGCTCGTCAAAAAGTGCCAGACAATCGCATTACTCACCGTAGTCGCCCTGACTCTTGTCAGTTGCAAGCCCAGTACTGATGCGAGTGTTCCCACAGCAAAACTCGCCACGCACAACTACACGATTGAAGTGACGGGTATGCACTGTGATGCCTGTGCTAATAGCATTCAAACACACCTGAAGCAGACCGCTGGGGTGGTTGGATGTGAAGTCTCTTTCGAAAGCGGGGTCGCCGACATACAGGCAACGGATCAGGCCACCGCAGCCTCCCTGACACAGGCGATTGAAGCGCTGGGTTTCCAGGCCAAAGTCGAATCTGAGGGTTGAGTCAATCGGTCAAGAAGTCGCCTGACGAGAGGGTCCTATTGAGCCGTTTTGGATTTCTCGTCGCCGCTTGGCGTAATAGCACCTGAAGAGAGGCGACTTTTGGCTTCAGGGTGGTAGACTCCAAGGGTGGGATTGGTACGCAGCTCCAGCGATGTTTGGGGGGCGAGGTAGGCATGGCTGGCACTTTGGAGAGGATTGAGGCACGTTGAGAAAGTTACTAAAGAGCAACTCTCGAGCA
>CALCOW010000327.1 GCA_937899935.1 uncultured Phycisphaerae bacterium | reverse complement strand
TCATGCATCGCTCAAAAGTCGGTGTCCATGAGGAATTCGATCGAGCAGTATCGCCTCATGACGTTTGCGCAGTGAAGCAATTGATACGTGATCAAGGCATTCATTTGCAAATGCATAAATCAACATGCTGCGAGCAGTTTCTTCATCGAGGCCTCTGGCGCGCAGATAGAAGATAGCTTCGTCTTCGATCTGTCCAACAGTGGCGCCGTGCGTGCACTTAACATCGTCAGCAAAGATCTCAAGCTGCGGCCTCGTATCGACAGAAGCTTCCCCACTCAGAAGTAAATTCATATTGGTCTGCTTCGCATCGGTCTTCTGGGCGCCCTCCCGAACGATAATTCGACCGCAGAAGGCAACCGAAGATTGGTCATCGAGAACACTTTTGAAGAACTCGCGACTATCACAGTGTTCTTTCGCGTGATCAACACGAAGAAAATTGTCAACATGCTCGGTACCACGGGTCATGGTCAAGCCAAGCATTTCAGCATTGCTTCCGGCGCCATCAAGCGTTGCATAGATAGCATTTCGAACAACTTTTCCGCTTGCGGTCAATGCGGTCGTAACGGTGTTTGTTCGATCAGCTTGATGCACGTGGGTGCGTGCAAGATGAACAGTTCCGGAACCCTCACGAATGTCACGATAATATTTACACGTTGATCCACTACCAACAACCACTTCCGTGACTGGGCATACCAAGGCGCTTGTGCCATCAGGGCTGAGACAACTCTCGGCGACGGTTGCTTGTGACTGGGAACCCATCACGACCAGAGTGCGAGGCGTGACAACCACTGGCTGATCTGTGTGTGTCAAAATGTTTAAGATATGCACGGGAGTTTCAGTCACGTGGCCATCAGCGACAATAACAACCGCTGCATCAGTAAACATGGCTGTATTTATTGCAGTAATTGCTTCATCTTCGAAAGTTGCGATCTTGGTGAGATGCGTTTTTATCTCTGGTAAGTTCGCTTCAATTGCTTCATTGAGACTCATTAGTTGCAAAGGACCTGACTTCAGGCACTTTGAAAGCGTTGGTCTATAGATTCCGTCTATAAAGACCAGATGTGCGCAGGCTTCAGGAATGAGTTCAGCGTCAATGGCGGGCATCTCGTGTGTAGAGATAGCCGTGATTGGCGTATAGGTCATCTCGCCAACACGTCTCAAATTGGTGTACTTCCAGTCTTCATGCGAACGGGTCGGAAGACCGAGGTTGGCAAAAGACTCTGCAGCCTGTTGATGAATGGTATTAAGCCATTCCGGACCATTGGCTGGTTGAGCTTGAACAGTTGCGAGTAGTGAACCTGGGTTTGTCATGAGATCTGGCATAACTAATATCTATGTTTAGGCGGTCACTGAGTTTGATTCTTGGATCCAGGAATAGCCACGTTCTTCGAGTTGTTGTGCAAGTTCTTTCCCGCCGGAGCGAGCAATGCGGCCATCAACAAGGACATGGACATGATCTGGAACAATGTAATTTAAGAGCCTCTGGTAATGGGTAATGACAACAAAGCCACGATCAGGGCCTCTCAGTGCATTGACCCCATCGGCAACAATTCGTAATGCATCAATATCAAGGCCCGAGTCAGTCTCGTCTAAGACAGACAGGGTGGGGTCAAGCATCGCCATTTGGAAAATTTCGCTACGTTTTTTCTCCCCGCCAGAGAAGCCTTCGTTGACCGCTCGATCAAGGAGTGAGGGATCAAGGTGAACCATGTCAGCCTTTTCCTTCACCAGCTTCATGAAATCCATCGCATCGAGTTCATCGAGATCTCGTTCTTTGCGCACGGCGTTGACGGCGGCCTTAAGAAAATACTTCGTTGAGACCCCAGGTATTTCAACGGGATATTGAAATGCGAGAAAGAGGCCCTTGCGTGCACGTGCATCGGGATCTTCTTCCAAAATGTCCTCGCCGTTAAACAGAACTTCGCCGTCTGTGACTTCATAGGCGTCATGTCCAGCAAGCACTTGCGCAAGCGTGCTCTTTCCTGAACCGTTTGGGCCCATGATCGAATGAACCTCACCAGCGTTGACGGTGAGATTAATGCCACGAAGAATTTCTTTGCCTTCAACGGTGGCGTGCAAATTGCGGATTTCAAGCAATGCCATTATTCAAGTGTTCCTTTCGTTGGCCAGTTCTATATTCCATGGCCGCTTTTTGTTGATGGCTGTTTAGCCAACGCTGCCCTCTAAACTGACCTCGAGCAAGTTGCGCGCTTCTACAGCAAACTCCATGGGAAGTTCTTGGAATACTTCTTTACAGAATCCATTAACAATCATGGAAACAGCATCTTCCATTTTGATGCCCCGTTGATTGCAGTAGAAGAGCTGATCTTCGCCAATCTTTGAAGTACTAGCTTCATGTTCGACGTGGGACGTCTCATTGCCGACTTCGATGTAGGGGAATGTATGTGCACCACACTCTTCGCCCATGAGCATAGAGTCGCATTGGGTGTAGTTTCTTGCGTTGGCAGCTTTGCGTAGCACCTTTACTTGTCCACGGTAGGTATTCTGGCCATGGCCCGCAGAGATACCCTTCGAAATAATGGTGCTCTTGGTATCACGGCCAATATGAATCATCTTTGTACCTGTATCTGCTTGTTGGCGATGATTCGTCATTGCAACGGAATAAAACTCACCGATCGATCGGTCACCCTGAAGGATGCAGCTTGGATACTTCCAAGTGATCGAAGAGCCTGTTTCAACTTGCGTCCATGAAATTCTGGAATCGGCCCCTGCGCACTTGCCACGCTTTGTTACAAAGTTATAGATGCCGCCGACGCCATTCTCATCACCGGGATACCAGTTTTGAATCGTTGAGTACTTGATAGTAGCTCGATCAAGGGCAACCAGTTCAACCACAGCAGCATGAAGTTGGTTTTCGTCTCGCATCGGTGCTGTACAGCCTTCGAGGTAGCTCACAGAACTGCCTTCTTCTGCGACAATCAACGTGCGTTCAAACTGCCCTGTTGAGACTGCATTAATACGGAAGTACGTCGACAACTCCATCGGGCAGGTGACACCCTTTGGAATATAGACAAAGCTACCATCGCTAAACACGGCTGAATTAAGGGTGGCGAAGAAGTTGTCTGAATAAGGAACAACCGAGCCAAGGTACTGGCGGACGAGCTCAGGATGGTCTTGGACCGCTTCTGACATTGAGCAAAAGATGATGCCCTCAGCAGCGAGCTTATCCTTAAATGTGGTTGCAACGGACACGCTGTCAAAGACAGCATCAACCGCGACACCAGCTAATCTCGCTCGCTCTTCGAGTGGGATCCCTAGTTTTTCATAGGTTTCTAGAAGCTTCGGATCGACTTCATCCAGACTCTTTGGCGCATCATCTGGTGACTTTGGCGCGGAGTAATAAATGATGTCTTGGTAATTGATCTTGGGGTAGGTGACATTTGGCCAACTTGGCTCTGTCATCGTTCGCCAATGATCCAGCGCTTTTAGTCTCCAATCTAAAAGCCATTGTGGCTCATTCTTCTTGGCGCTAATGAAGGCAACGGTCTCTTCATCGAGCCCCGGCGGAAGTGATTCTGCCTCAATGTCCGTCGTAAAGCCATAGCGATACTTAGCACTCGCCCAGCGATCGAGGGTTCCTGTTGTGTCCATTGGCATTGGCAACTCCTGCAAGCCTTGTCGCCATCAACTCAGTGATGGGGGGGAGAAAATCAGTAGTTCTATATAATAATGATTCTTGTTATCATTTAGTGGCTCATATATAAGTTATAGCGCCTAAAAATGGGTTTTTTGTGGGATTTGATAGCCTATGAATCGTGTCCCTTCTACAATCCCACATCTTAGGCAAGGGTCCAGATGCCCGGCCGCTGATTCCGGTTGTATTTGATGGTACCTACGGTGACGCCCAAAGAGGGCCAGGAGTTATGTTTGATGGCAGT
>CALCOW010000326.1 GCA_937899935.1 uncultured Phycisphaerae bacterium | reverse complement strand
ATCTTTCTTCTATTAGTTTCCAGTACCAGCGGTTGAAGGCCCGCTGTTCTGGGTAGAAGCAATCGGTTAGTTTTTATGCTCGAAGACGCCGATAGACCAGGTTTGATTGATTTATATCTCGGGAGCACCTTTCGATGATCCGAACCAAACAGCTCCGTGCTTTTACAATTATTGAGCTCATGACCGTCATTGTGATCATTGGGATCCTTATTGCGATCACTGTGCCAGCGATTACATCAGGGTGGAAGCTCTCTGCCAAGGCCGAATCAATGAATCGGATGAAGCAGATCTCCACGTGGATGACGCTGTACGGTTCTGACAACCGTGATGCCATATTGCCGAGCCAGTTTGATTACAGCAATGCATCGAATCCTGGAAAGGTTTGTAGCGATTTCACAGACGTGCGCAAGCATCGGGGGACATGGGCAGACATTCTCTGGACAGAGAACAATCTGTATGACAAGGTGATGTCATCGAGTGCCATCAGGGATCCCAATGCCGATGTGGATGACCCGCAACCTTATCGCGGTCGGCCTTATTATCGTTATAAGGCGCCGGATGGTGCGGTCTACGACTCAGCTGATAACTACGACAGCAATCCACTGCGATCAGTCGTTCCCAATACGCATAATTTTCCTCGCCCGGTTGGAAGCAACGCTCCAATGCCTTATGGCAATGGCGCCTCTGAGCAAGGTCTGGCAGGATTTTTCGCTGCCAATGATCACTTCAACCAACGGCTTGGCAATAACTACACCTATGGTCAAATTAAGCAACCAAGCATCTCCATGTATTTGGTCGATTCCATGGCTGGTGAGACGATTGGTCCAGAAGTTGGCGAACATGCCTGGGCGACCTCACTCTCCGACATAGATGGTCCGGAAGTGCCAACGGACGAGGAGGCCTATTGGGATTCCTTCCGCGATGCATATGAATTTGGGCAGATCACAAGTACGGGTGGTGGCAGTGGTGCCAATGCTGGTACCGGTCGTGATGAGTCCCCAGGGCAAGTCGACTTTCGCTACGGAGATCAATGCCTGATGTTATTCCTGGACGGCCACATAGAGAGTGTTGGTCGTTGGAACTCCCTCGAAACCCTTGAAACTGGCAACGAGGATGGCCAGCGGATTCGGGTGACGGGCTTGACGGACAAACATAGTCCTATCTGTGAGGATCCAGATCACAATCACTAACCCCTCTCAGGGTGCCATAGCATGCCATTGGGGGCTTGAAGTGGTCGAATCCCCCAAGTGGCGACTCGCTCTCAGCGAACAATCCTCATAAAGCCTGGTAGGAAGGCCCCCAATGAGGTTGCCTCAAGGCCTGAAATAGGTACACTTCACCCCTTAGACCGTCCCACTCCGGGGCGGTTTATTCTTCCCGGTTGCGGGTTCGGCCCGGACTTATGAAGTTGCCATCTCAAGTGGTAAGCCTCATGAGTTTGGAACCCCCGGCCTGCCACCGTAGCTCAGTGGTAGAGCACACCCTTGGTAAGGGTGAGGTCACGGGTTCAAGTCCCGTCGGTGGCTTGAGAACTTTATCAGTGGCGGTACGTAGCCGTCACTGTCAATCAGATGATAGAGCCTACCCTAACCAAGTTGATGTTAGGCAAAGGCTTCCACAGAAGGGAACAGCAAAGACGTTAGGGATACGAGTTGAATTGAGTGTGGTAGCTTCCGGTCGGTCCGGCACTGGGCACGCAATGCTCTAAACACCTTGTCTTAGGTTGGAGATATTCGAGATGGCCAAGGAGACATTTGTTCGAAATAAGCCTCACGTGAACGTTGGTACGATTGGTCACATTGACCATGGCAAAACAACGTTGACTGCGGCAATCACTATGCGGCAGGCGAGTAAGGGCCTCGGTTCAGCTCGTGCGTTTGATCAGATCGACAATGCTCCCGAGGAAAAGGCTCGCGGTATTACGATCGCAACGAGCCACCAGGAGTATGAGTCAGATACGCGTCACTACGCACACGTTGACTGTCCTGGTCACGCCGACTATGTCAAGAACATGATTACCGGTGCTGCCCAGATGGACGGCGCAATCCTCGTGGTTGCGGCTTCAGATGGTCCCATGCCTCAGACGCGCGAGCATATCCTGCTGGCCCGTCAGGTTGGCGTGCCTGCCATGGTCGTGTTTATGAATAAAGTAGACATGGTCGATGATGAAGAGCTTCTGGAACTTGTTGAAATGGAAATTCGTGAGCTGCTTTCAAGCTACGATTTCCCTGGCGATGATATTCCAATTGTTCGCGGCTCGGCGCTCAAAGCACTTGAATCAGAGGGCGCGGACGATGCTATCTGCAAGCCGATCGATGAACTGATGGAAGCGCTTGATAGTTATGTGCCAGAGCCAGAGCGAGAAACAGATAAACCCTTCCTGATGTCGATCGAAGACGTCTTTTCTATTAAGGGTCGTGGCACCGTAGTCACTGGACGTATCGATCGTGGCAAAGTTGTTGTTGGTGACGAAGTTGAAATCGTCGGTCTCAGTGAAGCGCCTCGTAAGACGACCGTCACTGGCGTTGAGATGTTCAACAAGATTCTTGAAGATGCGACAGCAGGCGACAATGTTGGTACGTTGCTTCGCGGTGTTGAAAAAGATGATGTGGAACGAGGACAGGTGCTTTGTAAGCCTGGCTCAATTCATCCACATACAAAGTTCGAAGCTGAAGTTTATGTGCTCACCAAAGAAGAGGGAGGTCGTCATACACCATTCTTCTCTGGCTATAAGCCACAGTTCTACTTCCGAACGACTGATGTCACGGGCAAGCTCGATCTCCTCGGAGGTGCCGAGATGTGCATGCCTGGCGACAACATCCAAATGAATATCGATCTTGAGGGCAAGCCCATTGCAATGGAAGAAGGCCTTCGGTTTGCTGTTCGTGAAGGTGGTCGCACCGTCGGATCTGGTGTCGTGACAAAGGTTCTTGAATAGTATTGATCATGGGGCGGGTGAGAGTGATCTCACCCGCCAACCATGTGATAAGGCATCTGCCGAACGCGTTTGACGGGGAGGTTGGAGAGACCAGCCATGGCCAAAAAATCACAAGATCGTGAGTTCGTGTGGTTGCAGTGCACCGAGTGCAGTGACTTGAACTATCGCACCAGTATTCGTGTTAAGGGCGGTATTAATGAGAAGGTCAAGGCGGGTATGAAAAAGTATTGCCCTCGTCTGCGAAAGCACACCTTGCACAAGATCAAACGGAAGTAAGCCGGAGATCCTTAGACGGCGCGGGTTTGCCAATAGACGCCGGTAGCTCAATTGGCAGAGCAGCGGATTCCAAATCCGCAGGTTGAGTGTTCGAGTCACTCCCGGCGTGTTGATCGATTTCGGGCAGATTCGAATTATTAGAGATCGGACACAGTGGATAGATAACATGGCAACGCGCGGTATATACAAAAGTGGTCAAGGCTATTGGGTTCGGATGATGTCCGCTATCGGCTATGGTCTGTTGTTGCTGATGGGACTTGTCTGGATCTGGAATCTGACTCTCAAATTTCGTTTCTTTGAGTGGGAACAAATTTACGTGCAGATGACTGCCGTCATCCTCGTTGGTCTTGTATTTGGATTCTTGGCCTATTATTTGTTTGGCCGCAAACCAGCCGTTGTTGAATTCATGATCGCCACAGAGGGCGAAATGAAGAAGGTGAACTGGTCATCAAAACGAGAGCTTTGGTCATCGACTAAAGCAGTCATTCTGCTGACACTATTCATTGCTTTGGCTTGTTGGGTGTTGGACCTCGGTTTTGCTAGGTTCTTTAGTTGGGTGGATGTACTGCACGAGGGGGCTTAAGTCCGTGGTGGTTGGCACATGATGCCATCACAACGGCAGGAGATGTTCATGCAAGACGCGCAAGACAAAGTAGATTCAAGTACCGACTCAGCCGCAGCTGAAACTACCGCACCTGAAGTTGATCAGGAGGCAGCGACCCAGGTCGAAGGTGATGCTGAGGTATCAGAATCGAAAGAGGTTACACCTGGTGCGTCGACCGAGGCCCCAGAACAAAAACAATCAGGCGAGGATGAGCCCTTTGATCCAGCCGTCGATTTACCCATGTATCGCGAAGGCATGGACTGGTTCGTCCTGCGTGTTGCTTCCAATAAGGAAAGCTATGTCCGCGAGACGCTGGTAAGGAAAGTTCAGATCGAACAACTTGAGCATCTGGTTGGGCGCATCATGGTGCCTACGGAAAAAACCAAAACCCTCAAGGGTGGTAAACATCGTGTCACTGAGACCAAGCTCTACCCAGGGTATGTCTTTGTTGAGATGCACCTTGAAAAAGACGGTCGTATTCCTCAAGACGTCTTCTTCCTGATCAAGGAAACGACCGGCGTTGGCGACTTCGTTGGCACGGCTGGACGTCCAACGCCAATGGCAGCTCATGAAGTTGAGAAGATGCTCTTTGACTCACGTCAGCCAGAAGAAACGCCGACCGTCAAACTTGAGTTCGAGCGCGGTGATAATGTCACCATCAAGGAAGGGCCATTCGAGAACTACGAAGGTACGGTTGATGAAGTCATGCCTGATAAAGGTCTCGTTCGCGTCTTGGTCACCATCTTCGGACGGCAAGCACCAATCGAGCTGGAATATTGGCAGATCCAGAAGGCTGAGGGCTGACTTCCCACGCCAGGGTTTGCTCCAAGCTAAGCCCCAAAACCCTTCTATAAGACTCTCGAACGGCATGGTGGCACTTAACCTCCCATGGGACATGCTTTTGGGCTTATTTTTCCCTAGGGGAAGGGGTGCTGGATACCGTAAAATGTCTCGTTGACGACGGGGCTGCACAGGTTGCAGCCGTGATCCCAATTTTGGAGAGGGTTGTTGGGGTGGTGTGGAGTCTGAGTTTCAACCAGAAGAGAGTTTGTTCATCTTGGCGAGTTGGTGGCCGTCACGGTGCGCTGACTTCTGAAGTCAGTCAATGGTACTGAGCCATCGGTGCCAGCAAGGCATTGATTCGAGCGATTGCCTGCCCAAGGTTGCTGAGATCGAACATAGGAGAGAAAAGAGATGAAAATGCGCGGAGCAGCACTACTCGTATTGGCGTGCCTTTGTAGTACGGTTGTAGGCCAGGACCCTCAACTGGTCGACTTGTTTCCTCAATCCAAAGTGATTGCATCTGAAACGACTTCAAACATGCGGTTTGGCAGTGATGTCGCGATCGATGGTCAGTGGATGATCGCCGGCGCGTATTTTCACAATGGCGGCAACGGTGGTAGCTCTGGGAGTGTCTTTGTCTATCAGCGCGATGGAGCAGGTAACTGGGTTGAGTATCAGATCTTAAACACCTCAGATGGTGTGTCAGCCGATTATTTTGGTAAGCAGGTTGCCATTGATGGTGATCGCCTCGTTGCCAGTGCCTATGGCGATGACGACAACGGCTCTTGGTCTGGAAGTCTCTACGTCTTTGAATGGGATGGAGCAAGTTGGATTGAGACAGCGAAGATCACTGCGTCAGATGGTGCGGTCGATGATTACCTCGGTGAAAGTGGATTGGCAATTTCGGGTGATCAGATCGTCGCTGGTGCCTACAACCATGACGGCAATGGTTCAAATTCAGGTGCGGCCTATATCTTCCAATTCGATGGGGGCAGTTGGAATGAACGTGTGTTTTTTGATGACTGGTTGGGTTTGCCTGGCGACGAGTATGGCAGAAGTGTTGATCTCGAGGGAGACAACCTTGTCGTTGGTGCTCCTTATGCAGATGAGAATGGGCTGAGTTCCGGTCTCGTCATAACAAATGATTGGAATGATGGCTGCAATTGCTGGCAGGGCACTCGGCTGAGTCCTGGCGAGACTGATGTGATCGGCGACTTTTTTGGCATTGATGTCGCTCGATCAGGCAATCGAATCGTTGCCGGCGCTTCCGGTGATTCTGAACTGGGCGACTCCGCTGGTGCAGCATTTGTATTTGAGAAGATCGACGGTGTCTGGACTGAGACGGCGAAGCTCACCGCCCCAGACGGTCAAGCCTTTGACTATTTCGGCTCCCATGTTGCTATTGATGGTGAGATGATCGTGGTCAGCTTGCCGCAAGATGACGACAATGGCAGTGCTTCAGGCAGCAGTTACATGTTCCACCGTGATCCTCAAGGCAAGTGGGTTGCAACGAAAAAGCTTCTTCCTGCTGATGGTGCTGGTAATGACCGCTTTGGAAATCCAGCGATCGATGGGAATACCGTTGTTTGTGGCGCCTTCCAACATCAGGTGGATGGGCAATACAGAGGGGCCGCTTACATCTTCAATGCTCATGTGGCCCTGAATGGCAATGCGGGTACCCTTCATGCCACGATGGCCGACGCTGTCCTGAATGCTGAACCAGGACATCAATTGGTGGTCAGTGATCATGCGTTTGACAGCGGTGATGTCATCAGTCATGTTGGCAAGGCACTGCACATCAAAGGCCTTCAGTCAATATCAATACCGTATGGTACGACATGGGCACCGTCTCATGAGTCAATGTTCTCTTACACAGATCATGGCGGCGACCTTCAACTCAAGGTGCATGGGAAGATCATTGCGCCGCGTGATGGGAGCTTTGTTGTTGATGCCGCCGGCCTCACGCTTGGCCCTGACTCTGGAGATCTCACCTGCGGCTGTGAATCGATCTTCAACCTTGGTGATCGTGTTAGAAAGCTGCCAGGTAGCCACGACGAGATAAGCCCTGGCCAACTCGGTACAGTGAAATGTGTACGAAATTTCGGTGGCGGTGATCTCGTGCTCGTTGAATGGGATGAGTACACAGAGGGGCACGAAGGCCTGGGCTTTTGTGACTGTGGTGACCCGTCCAATTCACCACAAGGTTGGTACGTCTATTGTGCTGAGCTGGAAAGAGTCGACCAGCAGCCAGAGCTCTCAGAGCTCTATCTCAACAGCGCTTCGTTGGTCGTGCAGGGTGATGGGGTCACTGTCGATAGATGGTCACGTGCGTATCTCGAAGGCGATCTTCTCGCACAGCAGATCACAACCAATATCGGCAGCACGACCATGGTCAGTGGCGATACCAACGTTTTCGGTGATTACAACAATGGTGGTACCACCAGTGTCTTCAGAGGCACACTCTACATCTATGGCGACCTCACAGACACCGGCACCATGGCCGGCAACTATGACACGGGACCCGTCCGAGATGGCGGTCGTGGTGGCGGGCGCAGCGCCGCAGCTGACGCGCCGCAACCAGGTGATGGTCTAAACATCGGCGGCCACTACGAACTTGGTTCTGATGCTTCGTTGACCATGAGCGACTTTGACTGGACGCTGGCTGTCGGCGGCGATCTTGATATCGCCATCAACGACCACACGCGCTTTGCGATGTCGGGTTCAACGTTCAAGATGACGGGTTTGTCAGGTCACGATCAACTCTTTGAGCTGATGAGCCTGGACGTCGGTGAAGATGCCGATGGCTTTGATCCAAGCTTGCCAGGTAGCTTCCCAGTGGGCACGTTCCGTGTTGCCTCTGGCTCGACAGTGAACCTTGCAGATAACCATGACAACGCCGGCGACGGCAGCGCCGTGTGTGAAGCGCTGTATGCGACCAACGTTATTGTTGAAGCAGGCGCTACGCTTTCAACCGGCGGCTGCGTGGTGTATGCGGAAAACGTGACGATCAACGGCACGGTCGATGGCGAGATCATCATTATTGACACGAGCTGCCCTGGTGACGCCACCGGTGATTTGGTTGTGGACGTTGTCGACTTTTCACAG
>CALCOW010000325.1 GCA_937899935.1 uncultured Phycisphaerae bacterium | reverse complement strand
GATTGTACTTGGCGGAGGAATTTCAAATATGGCCCGCCTCTACAAGCGAGTGCCTGAGTTATGGAAGCAATGGGTCTTTAGTGATTCCATCGAAACCCAACTGGTACAGAATCACCACGGCGACTCAAGTGGTGTGCGAGGGGCTGCGAGGCTTGTTTAGGCCATCACCTCGAAAAGGTGGAAGCAACAAAGTGGCGGTAGCTGGATTCGAACCAGCGACCTAGGGCTTATGAATCCCTCGCTCTAACCAACTGAGCTATACCGCCATCATTGTTCCAAGACAGATCGCCAGTCTAGGAAACCCTAGGCGAGGGTCAACCCTCATCGCTTACAAGATGAGAATCACACCGCCGATGGAACTGATTTCGAGTCTGATGAACTACCGCCGCCCTTTTTTTCGATCGGTAACCATCTGGTTGATATGTTCGACGGGGCCAGATCAGGGTGTGCACGGGCGATAGCGCTGGCCAGAAGGCAGCAGAACATTGGGTGGGGGGCCAAGGGGCGGCTGGTCAGCTCAGGATGAAATTGCCCCCCAATGAAGTAAGGGTGGATCGACTGTGGCAACTCCATGATCTGCATGATTGGCTGGCTTGGGTGTACACCAGAGAACACCAGGCCCTTTGATGTCATTGCTTCTATGAATCTCGGATCAACCTCATAGCGATGGCGAAAACGTTCGCGCACAGCAGACTGCCCCTCATAGAGAAAAGACGCCAAGGTGTTGTTTGAAATCTGGACATCTTGGCCACCAAGACGCATCGTTCCGCCAAGCCCCTCAATGGCTTTCTGGTCAGGCAACTCTGAAATAACAGCCTGATCAAGTGAAGGTACAAACTCCATTGAGTGAGCCTCGGTCAGGCCCGCCGCGTTTCGGGCAAATTCAATAACCGCAACCTGGAACCCAAGGCATATTCCTAAAAATGGAATGCCTGTGGTACGGACATGTTCAACACAGGCGATTTTTCCTTCGACCCCTCGCTCGCCGAAGCCCCCTGGGACGATGACACCATCGACTCCATTAAGGCGCTCGGCCACATTCCGAGTTGTCACATCGGACACATCAATCCATCGCACATCAGTCGCTGCAGAGAGATGGGCCGATGCATGTTCTAGAGCTTTATCAATCGACGCATATGCATCGCGTAGAGCGGCATACTTGCCCAATATGCCAATCGTAATAGGGTGGGCACGTTTTCCAGAGAGCATGCGGGTGAATGCCTGCCAATTTCCACGAGCTTTGTCTTCTTGTCGCGAGTCGACGCGATGATGCATGTCCAATACTGTCAAGACCTCTCGATCAAGGCCTTCGGCACGCATCGAGTCAGGTATGGAATAAATCGAGTCTCGATCATGCATTGAGAAAACACGCCGCTGGGGGACGTTCGAGAACATGGCGATTTTTTCTTGAACGGTCTCAGAGACAACATGATCAGCACGGCACGCAATCATATGCGGTTGAATTCCCGTCTCCATCAATCGCTTGATACCGAGTTGTGCAGCTTTTGACTTTTGTTCGCCGAGTGTCTTGGGCTCCAAGATATACGTCAACGCCACAAAGCAGACGGAGCCAGGACCTTCCTCGAAGGCGAGCTCACGCAATGCTTCAATGTAAAAGCCGTTCTCGTAATCACCGACCGTTCCGCCCACCTCAACAAATACGATGTCAGCAGCTCCTCCGTTGGGGCCACCTGTCATAGCGAGTTCACGTAACTGGCGTTTAACCTCGCCAGTGACATGCGGAATCATCTGTACATCACGACCAAGAAAACCACCTTGGCGTTCCTTGGCCAAGATGTCAGTGTAAATTTTGCCGGCCGTTGTGAAATTACGGTGTGTTAGATTTTGATCGAGCATACGCTCATAGGTGCCCAGATCCATATCGCACTCTGTACCATCATCGAGCACGAAGACTTCTCCATGACGATATGGATTGAGGGTGCCTGAATCGATATTCAGATAACCCTCCAATTTAATGGGGGCGACCGAAAGGCCTTTGTCTTTGCAGAGCTTGGCGAGAGAGGAACTAAAAATACCCTTCCCCAAGCCGGACATTACGGTTCCAAGGACCACCACAAAATGATGGCGGCCGCGCTGATAACCATCAGGCTCTGGAGAGTGAAATTCACTGTTTGCAACCGAGCGACCAGTGCTTTGCAGGAGAGACGATCCCGTCTGCTCATCAATCTCATGAGCCGGTGTACCGTCTGATGTGCTTGACTTGTGGTGCATGATGGAGTGTAGCACACCCGGGGCACCTGACTCAAGTAGAGGCCTCCTGAGGACTGCTAGAAGATCGGCTTATGCCTCATGCGAGTACTCACAGCGTGCTACAAAATCCGCGTACTGCTCGGGTGTATCGATGCCCTGGTGTTCGACCGGATAGGTCGCCACTGCGATGGCTATTCCATTCTCAAGCAACCTCAATTGTTCGAGCTTCTCCGCCAGTTCTAGGGGCGTTGGGGCCAGATTGACATAGGTCGGCAAGATTGATCTTCGATAGACGTACAGCCCAAT
The DNA here is from genome assembly GCA_937899935.1 of uncultured Phycisphaerae bacterium. Taxonomy (GTDB): domain Bacteria; phylum Planctomycetota; class Phycisphaerae; order Phycisphaerales; family SM1A02; genus JAQWNP01. The sequence continues at coordinate 5,211 of CALCOW010000325.1, read as the reverse complement.
GTGCTGAAGCGGCAAGGCCCGGTTCTGATCATCGCGATGATATGGGATGAGGCTGCGAGAGAAGTAGAGAGCCCTTCCTCTCGCATCACAGACCACTTTGACCACGGCTGGATCTGAGGCCATCGAGTCGTCTTGCAGTGGAGAGCATAATGTTGCCACGGGCGCCTCCTGATCGGCTTCAAGCGCTGCGATCGCCGCATCAATAGCAGCTGGCGGTATCTCAGGTTCATCCGCTTGCACATTGACAATAATCTCAGCTTCAATCTCAGTGATTGCCTGAGCAATTCGGCTCGTGCCATTGAGATGGTCGGGGCTGGTCATGATGGCTTTCGCACCAAAGCCAGCTACGGCATCCATAATTTGCGGCGCATCAGTTGCAATGACCACATGATCAACTTGGTTGGCTTGACATGCCTGTTCATAGGCATATTGAATCAGTGGTTTTCCAGTTTGATCGGCGAGGACCTTGCCAGGAAACCGTGTCGAGTCCAGGCGTGCGGGGATGACGGCTACGACTGACAATGGTAGGAAGGCCTCGCTAGACAGGCGACCAGAGCGAAAGGGAACCGCTTATTCACTCGTTCCGCGGATTTGCTTCAACAGTTCATCGATTTCCTTGCGTCGACTTCGGATATCGCGATAGGTGATGTCCTTGCGCGCGATACTAGAGCAGATCTCAAGCGCTTCACGGGCTTGCTCTTCAGATCGTTCAACGCTGGCGAAGTCGATCATAGAAACCATTAAGTCATATCGAATAGGCAACTCTAAATCTGATTGGGTTGAATCGAGAACGGACAACGCCTCTTTGTATTCGGCAATGGCTTCAGCATGCCATGACTCGGCGGCGAAACATCGTCCCAAGAGGTGCCCGGCGCGAACCTGTAACTTAGGTTCATCCTTCGTGCGCTGAAAGCACTCGGTGGCCAACTCAACATTGCCAGCCCTCAAAGCACATTCACCTAATCGAAAACGCATTGATCGATCTGTTGGATACTTCGCCGCACGCTCTTCAAAGAATGCGAGTTCAGTTTCGGCCAGTTTCTGGCTCAACTCTTCCCGGATCTGCTCATCATCTGCAGACGCAATCTGAGCCCTGAGTTGTCCGAGCTTGATGTCATCACCAAGCATCTTGAAGCGAAACTCGCCAGTCGCTTCAAATCCCTTCATGTAGATGTCATGGGCTTCATCTTCAGCTTCTTGGCCACCTTGCTTCTTGACCAGCTGGGCGAGGCGATTGATGACATCGGGAGAAGTCGCGTTATGTTCATATTCAGCACGAGCTTGACTGAGAAGTCGCTCTTCGGTGGACTGGTTCCCAGAAATCTGATCAGCATCAGACAAGGACTGCTGCTTATCCATATCTTTGACGAATTTTCGGAAGCCGCCTTCTTGGCCAGCGGCCTCGTCATAGCCGCCTTGATCCATGGCGCGTTCAGCGGCCATCTCTTTGAGTTCACGATCAAGCTCAGAATCAGAAGGATCCATCTGTAAGGCTGCGGTTCCAGCAGCAATTGCCACATCCCAAGCACCTACCTGGCTTGACAATTGTTTAATCTGAAGAAGCGAACCTCTTGAGACGCGCTTGCCTCTTCGCGTGAGATTCAGCGCATGGGGCGCTACCCAGTGGCCAAACTCAAGAAGATCAGCCTTCATCGCGGCATCCATCGCCTTGACCGCCAGCGCTCCATTCTCGATGTCCTTCATCCATGCAAACTCGGCGGCCGCAAATTTTGACACGGCGTCGCTCTCACCAATGGATCTCACTTCCTTACCAGTCGCAGCTTTTCCTCCATCCTGTCGATAGCGAAGTGCAACTTTCATCATGTCTTCGTGAGCGGGCATGCGATTTGGGTCGAGTTTGATGCCATTGGCGTAGTAGACCAAGGCTGATTCATAATTAAACGAGTCGGCCATGGTCCGAGCATGAGCAAACCACTTGCGGGCTTTCTCCGGCTGGGCGGTGAAGACCACCTCTGAAGACTCAGCTCCATTCTCGGTTTCACTCTTTTTTCGACCAAAAAGTGCCATAAGATCCTTTCATGGTGCCCGCCGTCCCTGATCGAGCATTGCGACGATGCACGGTATGAGGATTTTTGTGGGCGGTCAATCTGAATACGAAAAAGGGGCAGATGTTCCTTTCCCGGCATAGCATGCGATCATATGGCCATTGACCCATCACAACTTGAGCTCGCCATTTATCCCGCTCCGATTCTGAAGGGGAGAGCTGAGACGGTCAAGAACATTGATGACGATGTACGAGCCGTTAGCAAGCGTATGATTGAGATGCTCTATGAGCACAACGGCGTGGGCCTGGCGGCCCCCCAGATAGGTCTTCCCTGGCGTCTCTTCGTCACCCGCGCCAACCCAGGAAGTGAAAGCCAGGAAGTCGACTCTGGCCGAGTCTTTATCAATCCTGAGTTGACCACTGACCCAGTTGAAATTCAGGAGATGGAGGAAGGGTGCCTTAGTATTCCCGATGTTCATATCAGCTTAAAGCGACCCTCTCATGCGGTCATTCGAGCCTTCGATGAAAATGGCAACGCTTTCGAAGAGCATGACACTGGCTATGCCGCTCGGGTTTGGCAGCACGAGTTTGATCATCTCAACGGCGTTCTCATTATTGACAAAATGACACCAATGGACCGACTCGTAACGCGCAAGACCCTTAAGGCTTTGCGGGATAGCTACAAGGGGACCTAGCTCGCATGCGTGTCGTGTTTTATGGTTCAGGTGCCTTCGGACTTCCGTCGCTCTCATGGCTACATGAGCACCATGAAGTGGTTCAGGTCGTGACCCAACCAGATCGACCGGCTGGTCGCGGCCGCAAGACAACACCAACCCCCATTGCTGCTTACGCACGAGAGCATGGCCTCACCAACCTTGCGGTAGAGAACGTCTCAAAACCGGAGACCTGCGAGCAACTCTCTGCCATCGATGCATCAGCCATGGTTGTTATTGCCTTTGGGCAGAAGATTCCGCTGTCGCTTAGAGAGAGTTGTTTTTCCTGTAATTTGCATGCGTCCTTGCTGCCTCGCTTTCGTGGCGCCGCACCAATTAATCGGGCAGTGATGGCCCAGGATGCAATGATCGGCCTCAGTGTCATCTCATTGGCCGAACGTATTGATGCTGGTGATGTGTACCAGCAAGTTGCATGGCCGCTTGACCCCACTCGAACTGCAGGTGAGATTCATGACATGCTTGCGAATCGGGGACCAACACCCATCGAAACCGTCCTTCGGCAGTTCTCTGAAGGAACCTTGCAAGGTCAATCACAGGATGAAACGAAAGTGACCTTCGCGGCAAAGTTATCTCGCGATGATGGCCACATTGACTTTAGAGGGACAGCAAGTGAGATCAGAGCACACATTCATGGCGTCACACCCTGGCCCGGAGCTCGGGCACAATTGGGTGGCCGAACATGTAAACTTGGTCGTGTTGAAATCGTTGACCGTGATGAAGTTGGTCTGAAGGCTGGACAATTGCGTCAGGATTTAGCAATCCAGTGCAACACGGGCGCTGTGCGGCCCATTGAAATTCAGCCAGCTGGTTCTCGAATGATGGACTATGAAGCCTTTTGTCATGGCACTTCGCTGACCGTTGGTGAGCCATGCCAAGTCGCATGAATGTATGAGAGACTCCAGATTGGTCAAGAGATTTGCAACAACCTTATGGGATCTCATCAAGACGCCGCTCCGAAGTCATAGTGAGATCAACACACCGAAAGCGGCAAAAGCAGGGGTGGCATCAGGTGGCACCACGCCACGCGTACCTTCTGCCAGACCAATGCAACGTCGCTACGACGCGCTGGTGGTAGAAATGAAAAAGACGTATGGCGTTAAGGTGCGTAAGTGGCGTAGCCATACCTCAGGGTGTGCCTGGGAGGTCAAAGGGGCCGATGGCAGCCTTGGCAAACTCATCGAAGCACCATATCCACGAGGCCCGATGAGTTGCGCTGTCTTTCTCCATGAAATCGGACATCATGCGATTGGCTTCAATCGGTATCGGCCAAGATGCCTGGAGGAGTACCACGCTTGGGCATGGGCCTTGGAGACCATGAAGGCCCAGCAATTTAACATAACTCAAGCGGTGCTCCGACGCCGAGATGCCGCCCTGCATTACGCCGTGGCCAAAGCCCGACGCCGGGGGCTCAAAAGACTTCCGGTTGAGCTCTTGCCTTGGAAGGGCGATCTGAAACTAGCAGAGGACATCCATCAGGGTGCCTAGGTTACTTACATAGGCATAGTTCAGGGCTATCACGAGGTCGATCGGAGCCTCAGGGATCGCCGGCTGTGAGCGATTCAACGCGACCGCCTGTTCGTCGCTTTTGTGAGGCTGGCAAATGGCTCTGGAATCGGGGGCCGTCTCGGATGATTGATCGACTGGAAGTGGCGTGTTCTGATCGGGGAGCATGGCCTGAGGAGACACCGAAATAGCATCGACGGTTGGCTGCCATGCCCACTTCTGAAGCCACCACCAAGGCGGCGGGGCATTTGGATCGCATTGAGGCTGACACACCCATGGCTCCAAGGCCATGGCAGCACCTGGCGCGGCCGATTCTACCGGGCGTTCCGGTCTGATCTGTAGTTCAGGTACAGCCAAGGTGTCTATGACTCGCAGCGGCGGCGCCGAGATTGAGAGGGGCATCATTTCCATGCCCTTCTAGGTGCACAGACTGCGCCCTTGCCTGAACGGACGCACGCAAAGGCGAGGTCGCCGATAAGATGGGCTCTACAAGGATGTAGGCATGACTGTTGGCACCTGGATGGACCTGGTTCAATTGTCACAGCTGTGCCAGATGTGGTTTTGCCTCCGCTTCTGGAGGTGCTTCACAGGGCGCCGACTGGTTCCATATTTGAGTTCGACTGGCTCAGATGAATCAGAAGGCCGGAGCAACATGGATGCGGCTAAGAACCGACGCTCTCGATTACCAATTACCTTCGGAACTAGTGGCACTGAGTCCGTGTCAAAGGCGTGATCACGCCAAGTTGATGGTGGCGCGCAAGTCAACCGGTGATGTTGAGCATGCAACCGTGGCCGATCTTCCTCACTTCGTCGCTCAAGATGATCTCATGATTGTCAATGAAACCACCGTCGTTGCAGCCCGCTTCCAGGGCCATCGCACTGACAGCGGCGGGAGTATTGAGGGCCTTTGGCTTGAGCAGCTAAAGACACCGGCTTCCCTCCCAGGTCAGCAGTGGCGGGTGATGCTCA
>CALCOW010000324.1 GCA_937899935.1 uncultured Phycisphaerae bacterium | reverse complement strand
TTGGTAATTGCGGTGCCTTTGCAATTTGGTCAATTGTGATTGTGATGCTGTCGTTATTGTTCTGATTGACTTCAATAGACTTCTTTTTGCTATAAGCATTGCCTACCCCGCCCGGACTTGGGGCGTCAGGGTTGAGGCGCATTACAGCCTGTACATTCCAGTCGCCCTCCGACAGCTTGCTCAAGTGGTCCGGAAAGCCCATGGCGTTATCATCAAAAGTCAGTGGCACGCCTGGTTTCCATTGTTGAACGTCAATCGCAAAGATCGGATTCGGTTCAAACCAACCAGGACCGAAACGTGGTTCACCCCAACCTTGACTTGTCATTAAATACACGCGACCTGTATAAGTGTCAGCGATTTCCGGCGTGTAAATCACATTAATCGTGCCAGCACGAGCGCTACTCGAAGCGAACACAAACAGCGATATGATAATCAAACATCTTTGCAGCTTAGTAGTGAATTGCATGAGTACTATTCTATGTTTTTCTTAACTGGTGTTGGTGTAATGCCTAATGGCTTGAGTGCTTCCTCAATGGCTAAGAGGGCATAAGTAGTGGTGAGTGCAGGCTCACTCTCAAGCCAACGATCTTGCGTGTTGACCCACCCTCCATTGGGTTGTTGTCTTGCAAGAAGCGTATCGATCAGTTCATCTCTCCATCGATGTGGTTGGCCATCAATATCAATTATTTCTTCTTGTTGAGCTACGCGAAGTGCTCGGGCTACTGCATGAAGGTAGTAGTAGTAACCTTGTTGGCCAAGCCCTGGGTTCTCGTCCAGCGTCCAATGGTGGCGCACCCAATCAAAGACAGCACGCACACGAACATCATCGGGGGCGAGTCCGGCATACAGCAGGCTCTTAAAGCCTGCATATGACATGGATCCATAGCTTCGCAAACTCGGTAACTCATTTAACGAAAGTTTGGCCCGACCGTCTCGCCCCTCGCCAGCAGCCTCACTGGCCATTGATTCACCGCCGTTGGCTGGTGTATAGATGAAGCCGCCGTCATCGGTATTCCACGAGGCATTATTGGTTGCCTTTAGGTTTTGGGCTCGTGATATGAATGCAAGGGCTCGCTGCACAGCTGGTTCATCGGGACTCACGCCTGCATCATAGAGTGCCTCAAGCATGATTTGAGTATTGGAAAGATCGGGTCGACCTCTGTTTCCATAACCAGCGCCGCCGTACCAATCCTGCGCTTTGGATAAGCCTTCTCCCTCATCCCATTGCATTTCTTTCAACTGGGTCGTCATGTCAAGAATAACACCACCGTGTTCAAATTCATCATGTGCGGCCAGGGCGCTCACAATGCTTGCTGTTACATAGTTCGTAAGAGGACTGGCCTTGAACGTTCCATCTTCCTCTCGAGAGTTAAGCATCGCCTCAACGCCATTGATTGCCGCTGGATCATTGCCCTGGCCGGCCTGTGCAAATGCCTTCACGGCCATCGCTGTTACGGCAAGGTCAACCGGTGTGGCTTGGTGCTCGTGATCAGTTGGGTTGGCTTTCAGCCCAATTGCCCAGAGACCACTATCGGACTGAAGCGTTCGTAGATAGTCCAGTCCCTTTTGTATTGCCACACGCGCACGTTGATCGCGTGCGGTATCGATGGGGCTCTCTTCCGTGTTGGCAGCAATGCGGTGTTCGGGTGGGAGGGGAAGTACGACACGCTGGGGCAAAGGTGGCAATTCCAGCAACGTAATACGAGTGGGGTCGATTCGCTGGTCCAGATGGGGTGGGGTTTGGCCATCGATCTCTTGGCTGGATGCTGGTTGAGAGCTAAGCAGAGCAATAAATAGGCAAGCAATGGTGTTCATGTGTCTATTATAGTTTGTAGTCGAGTCGGATTTCTTATGATTACGAAAAGCCAGTTCCAAGCCATCTCAAGTTTTTCCGGAGTGCCTGGTTATGTCTGAGACACCTGCTGAGCGACTGCCTGATGGGCTTCATCATATTTCACGTGGTTCTTCCATAGATGGGGAGGGATATGAAGTGGTCGGTGGGGATCTTCCAAAGCCAGTTCTCTCAGGTGTTGTCACAGTCGCCCCTGACTTGGACTCTCTCATTGAGTTGATGGCGGCAGATCTATTTGTTCACGCTGAACGATCTTTGATTACGAATTCGAGCTTTCATATGGCGCTGACGGTGGGCCCGGTTCAGATGCGACTGTACGAGCGACTCATGTGCGATGTGACGTTGAGAAGTTTTCCCTGGTCTCGCACACATCTCTGGATGGCAGCGCAACGAATCGATAATGATGACTATCAGGAAATCTATGAGACACTGGTTTTGCATTCAGGTGTTCCCGCAGAAAATTGTCATCCATGGAAGCCAATCGATGATGAGCCCCCGGGCCATACGTATGAAGCATTGTTGAAAAGCGAACTCCAAAGTCGCAACGAAGGCTCGCGGAGACTGGACTACGTGTTACTGAGCCTCGATAGTGATGGTGGTATTGCTGCAATCAAACCGGCTTCGAACGTGGCCCGAAATCGGCAAACGGGTCTAGTGACCGATTCTAATGGTCAGCGTTGGCTGACACTTGGCCTCGATATTCTGAGTGATGCACGGTTCATTAGCGTGGTTGCTGCAGGCCAAGAGATGGCGCCAACGGTCGAACTGGTACGTTCCATGACCGCTTCTGGTGCCGAAGATCTGCCAATCATGGGTTTGTCACCAGCCAAAGGTGGCCATCTTAAGTGGTATCTGGATAGAGCAGCCTGTCCTGAAGAAAACGGAAAGTAGTCTATGGCTTATTGCTGGCACTCAAGGTAGTCGCGAAGGATGTGTGTGGCAGCTAATGCATCACGCAATTTCTTCTTCTGTTGATGGGTTCGTCCACTTTGAGCCATGTCAGCATCCGCGGCTTCGCTGGTTAAGCGTTCATCTTGGAAGTGAATCGGCATGTTGAGTTGTTCCGACAACTCGTGGCCCAGCGCAATGACCCGTTTGGCCTGCGACCCTTGGCTGCCGTCCATGTTCAGAGGCAGCCCCAATATAAGTGCTTGCGCCTCGTGTTCATGAGCAGCCTTGCCAATCGCATCAAAGAGTGCCGCACCTGGGGGCAGTTCGAGCCCACCGATTGGCGAAATGATACCGGAGCGGTCATCACCAGCAGCCAGGCCGGTCCGCTTCTCGCCAAGATCAATGCCCAAATATCGCATACTGTTGCTATCGAAGTGAGGGATCAACCTGCTGCGCAAGTTCTTTCACTCGTTGGTCGCTTTTAAAAGGTAGAACAAGCGTGGCATCTGATGTGTGAATGACAATGAGATCCTCAGCACCAATGGTTGTAATCGTATGGTTTGGATCGTCACTTATGGCAAGCACATTTCTTGAGTCAAGGTGAACGGCGCTTCCATTTGAACGGCACCCATTGCTGTCTTCATCAAGTGTTTGTGCATAGCTTGTCCAACTGCCTAGGTCGAGCCAGTGCACCTCCATTGGAACGACACAAACATTCCAACGATCGTCTCGAGAAGTGGGTTCCATGATGCCGTAGTCAACACTCACCTTTGGGAGAGTGGGATAGACCTCTTTCAACACCTCTTGCCGTTCAGATGTGTTCCAAGCACTGGCAATACGTATCAATCCTGCATGCGACTCTGGAGCAAAAGCTCGCATTGCATTAAGGAATGAAGCAGCGTTAAAAACAAACATTCCGCTGTTCCAATCGAAATTTCCGGAGGCCAGATACGCTTCAGCTGTGGCAAGGTCTGGCTTCTCAACAAATCGCTTCGCAGAAAATGCGTCCTGGAATCCTTGAATTGGTTCTCCGCGTTCGACATAGCCGTAGCCAGTAGCTGCATGTGTTGGTCGAATGCCGAAGGTTACAATTCTTGATGGATCATCCTCCACTAAACGCAGGCCTTGGCGAGCTGCTTCTGCGAATGCACTCTGTGGCTCAATGATGTGATCCGCAGTCAATACAAGGAAAACTGCATCAGGATCTTGCTGGTGTAACACCGCAGCAGTGAGTCCGATGGCATTGAGGGTATCGCGCCCGCACGGTTCACCGAGAAACTGATCAGCAGATAACTCCGGTAGCCCCTTCTGAATTTGTTGTCGATGCTGCTCCGAGGCGCAAATCAGTCGTTTGTCTGAATCAATCGTACCCTCGAGTCTTTTCATGCTGAGCGAGAGCAATGACTGTTCATTAAAAAGCTCAAGCAGTTGTTTGGGGCGTGCGCCACGGCTCATTGGCCATAGACGTGTTCCCGAGCCGCCAGCCATAATCATTCCATAACGCATCGTATTCTCTCGCAGCTACGGTGACTCGTAGTGGTTTCTTTCTGACTTACGCGTGTTCCTTAATCTGGCAAGCGGCAGCCACCAGTCGATCAGCAGAATTCAGTTTAGGATCATCGGCAAGTGCGGCTGCTACCAATCGACGGGCTTGTGGACCTGATTCACCCAATTGACAAAGCATTGTGATGGCATCACGGGCGGCTACTTGGGTGATCTCATCACCAGCACTCGATGCGGGAAGATGGCTTTCAACTCGGCCATTGAGTTCAGCAACAATCGACTCCGCAGTACGTTTGCCAATTTCCGGCAGGGTCACCAAGAACTTGATGTCCTTGTCTGCGATAGCGGTTGCTACCTGGTCCACAGGGACCACAAGTGATCGGAGCGCTCGTCTGGGACCAACGCCTTTGACTTTCGTGAACAACTCGAAGAAGGAGCGATCACTGGCTGCGGCAAATCCAATCAGCCTTGGCACAAATGATGACCCTTGCGATTGGGCCTCAAGATAATGCAGCGTATAGAACTCGATTTCCTCGCCCTGTTGGGCTTGGAGGCGTTGTGCATCAACAGCCGTGATGAGCAACTCATAAGTGAGATGACCGCATGTCAGCAAAGCCCGGCCGTCATTCACAGAAGCGAGGGTACCAGTGATCTTGGAGATCATTGGTGCATCTTATCAGGCTGCTGGACATCCTCACGAAGGGGCCAGCCACTGGCTTGGTGGAGTCGTTCGCGAAGCTGCTGAGCGATTTCTAGCTTTGTCAGAGCTGGATCAAATTCTAAGTAGTCCACAAAGGTGATGGAGCTATGGCTTGGGCCCAGCAATGAAGGCAGCACCTTGTTTGTATCAGGCGTCCCTGAGATCCAAACGAGCAGAACTGGCGACTGGGTTTTTTTAACCAGGTAGCCCACGCCGCGGGCAAAAGGGCCGATTTGACGTGGGGGTACGGCGATCTTGCCCTCAGGAAAAATACCCAGAACTTGGTCATCATTCAGAAGGCGAATGGCCTGTCGTAGCCCTGCGGTGTCAGGGCTCATTCTTGAGATATTGAGGACCCCGAGATAATTGACAAATGGGCGAAACAACCAAGGCACCGTATTGGCTGCAGTAAGCCAGCGGATATAAAAAGGGCAGACGAATTGGACCAAAAAGGGGTCTATCGATCCGCTGTGATTGCAAACAACCAGAAGCTTGCCAGGCCGCCGGGTTTGGGGCCGATGCTCCAGTCCATCTCCACGATAGCGGTGGATGAGCCAGAAGAATCCCTGTCCAAAGCGGAATAATGCACCATAGATGATTTTCTGACGTGGGCTGCGACGAAGCCAGGGTACGAGCCAAATGACAACTGGAATGCTGACGAGCAGGAGGGCACCCAAGACGATTCCAGTGACTGAATACCAGGGCATGATTGGCACAGATTGGTGCCTCTGAAGATGGGTGTCAACGGGCTGCCCAGATTTCTCCATTTTGGGGCCTGAAATGTTGTGTATAGGTGTCCAATAGGGTGTCACGGCAAGTGGGTCTTGCTACGATCTATGCAATTGGCGCAGATTCGGCATGCCACGTCGCGACGAACTAAAAAACATCCTCATCCTCGGTTCTGGCCCAATCGTTATTGGGCAGGGCTGTGAATTCGATTATTCGGGTACACAGGCCTGCAAGGCTCTTCGCGAGGAAGGCGTTCGGGTGGTTTTGGTTAATTCCAATCCAGCAACAATCATGACCGATCCCGCGTTCTCAGATCGCACCTACATTGAACCAATCACGCCCGAAGCCGTTGCCAAGGTGCTTGCTCGAGAAGCAGAGGCTGGTACTCCAGTTGATGCGCTGCTGCCCACTCTTGGCGGGCAAACGGCATTGAACTGTGCCTGCGGCCTTGAGGAAGCGGGTACGCTTTCTCGGTTTGATGTGGAGATGATTGGGGCAGATAGAGAGGTCATCTATCGAGCCGAAGATCGCGATGAGTTTCGACGTATCGTTGAGTCTGTTGGTCTCAAACAGCCCCATGCAAAGACAGTCACAAATCTGGAAGAAGCGCATCGGTTCCTTGAAAAAGTGGGGCTTCCCGCAATCGTGCGGCCCGCCTTTACGCTGGGCGGCTTTGGTGGTGGTATTGCCTACAACCGTGACGAGTTCAATAGCATCGTGAGCCGTGGCATTGATGCATCACGCATTAATCAAGTGCAGATTGATCAATCGCTGCTCGGATGGAAAGAATATGAGCTTGAGGTTATCCGTGACCACGAAGACAACTGCATTGTCATCTGCGGGATTGAGAACATCGACCCAATGGGGGTTCATACTGGTGATTCGATCACGGTAGCTCCCATTATGACATTGACAGAT
>CALCOW010000323.1 GCA_937899935.1 uncultured Phycisphaerae bacterium | reverse complement strand
CCGCTGCATTGGTTGGTGGTATGGTATTAGCTCTGATGACGTTACCTACCGTAATTATAGCGAGCCGCGCCTCTTTGATGTCCGTGCCGCCGTCAATTCGTGAAGCTGCGCTTGGAATTGGGGCCTCGCAATTGCAAACCGTTATGCACCATGTTTTACCAATTGCGTTTCCTGGAATTTTGACTGGAACTATCATCGGAATGGCTCGTGCATTAGGAGAAACGGCTCCACTGCTCATGATCGGCATGGTTGCATTCATTGTTGACGTACCAACTAGTATCACAGACCCTGCGACGGTCATGCCCGTTCAAATCTATCTTTGGGCTGATAGCCCAGAGCGCGCCTTTATTGAAAAGACCTCAGCAGGAACCCTGGTTCTTGTTGGGTTTTTAGTGATAATGAATGGACTTGCTGTAATTCTTCGAAACAAATTCGAACACAAATGGTAGCTGGCGATGAGACAAAACTTGGCTATTGTTGACACTCTCAAGATAAACCCGGATCCTAAAGTTAAGGTTGCGGCTAAAAATTGCTCAGTTTTTTATGGTGAAAAACAGGCGCTTTTTGACATAAATCTTAAAATACCTACAAATGAGGTGACAGCATTAATTGGACCTTCCGGTTGCGGCAAGTCGACATTTTTAAGATGCATCAACCGCATGAACGACATTATTGATGGGTGTCGTGTCGCTGGCGAAGTTATTCTAGACGGTGATAATATCTACAACCAAACGCTTGACGTCGTACATTTGCGATCTCGTATCGGAATGGTGTTTCAAAAACCAAATCCTTTTCCCAAATCGATTTACGAAAATGTCGCCTACGGGCCACGTATCCATGGTTTCACGTCTTCAAAGCAAGAGATGGATGAAATAGTCGAGGCAAGCCTTCGCCGAGCCAGCCTTTGGGATGAAGTCAAAGATCGCCTCGAACAACCAGGAACCGGATTGTCTGGCGGCCAACAACAAAGACTTTGTATTGCTCGGACTATCGCTGTGCAGCCAGAGGTGATTCTAATGGATGAGCCCTGCTCTGCATTAGACCCGATAGCCACGGCAAAGATTGAGGAGCTAATCGATGAGCTCTGCCAAAATTTCACGATCGTGATTGTTCATCTCGGTTATCTCATAGAGGTTGGTGCAACCGATCAAATATTTACTAAACCAATAAATCAAAAGACCCAGGATTATATCACCGGCCGCTTTGGCTGAGGAGACTCTTTATGAAGCACGAACACATCGTCAGATCCTTTGATGAAGAGCTTAACCAGCTAAATAGTATGATCGCAGAAATGGGGGGAATGGCTGAGTCTCAATTGGCAGCGGCAGTCGATGCTATGGTTCGGCGGGATGTTAAAGCCGCGCTCTTGATCAAAAAGGCGGACAAGAAAATCGACGCCCTGGAAAGCGCGATCGACGATCATGCGATGCGCATTCTAGCTCTGCGACAGCCGATGGCAGACGACCTGCGAGGAGTGATTGTGGCTTTGAAGACGGCGGCCATCATTGAACGTATTGGTGACTATGCCAAAAATATTGCAAAACGCACACAAGTCTTGGCGGAATCGCCAGACCTCGGAGCGACAAAGACTGTTAAGCGCATGGCAAGTCTAGTGCAGCCTATGATCAAGGATGTTCTAGATGCTTACGTAACCCGCGACGCTACAAAGGCAGAAGATGTGCGGCTTCGTGATGAAGATGTAGATAGTCTCCATACCAGTTTGTTTCGGGAACTTCTCACTTACATGATGGAAGATCAGAAAAATATTACTGCAGCAAGTCACATGATGTTTATTGCCAAAAATATTGAACGTATTGGCGATCACGCTACGAATATTGCCGAGAACGTGCACTATTTAGTCCACGGTGAGATGCCTGAAGAGGCGAGACCAAAAAGTGACGCTTCTGTTTACGTGATTGACTCTGGCACTGACGCTTGAGAGATGAGTAAAACCAATGGCGCATAGCGTTCTGCTGGTCGAGGATGATCCTGCATTAATCGAGCTTGTTAGGTACAACCTTGAGGCGTCTAATTTTTTTGTTACGGTAGCTAATGACGGTGAAGACGGCTTATTAGCCATAAAGGAACAAGAGTTTGACTTGGTAATTCTAGATTGGATGTTACCGAGTCTATCAGGTATCACGATCCTACGAGAAATTCGTCGTGTGCGCGATAAACAGGCGACGCCGATCTTGATGCTTACCGCTCGCGGAGAAGAATCCGATAAAGTTTATGGTTTAGAAGCCGGTGCTGATGACTATGTTGTAAAACCCTTTTCCCCTGCGGAACTAATTGCGCGAATTAACGGATTGTTGCGCAGATCGTCGACTGTGCAGGATGGTGGGGTGCTTATTTTTAATGATCTCGAGTTATCCGTTCTTACCCATAAAGTCAGACGTAGTGGCAGAGCCATTCACCTTGGGCCCACTGAGTTCAAGCTTTTGCGTACGCTTATGGAGAGACCAGAGCGTGTCTTTTCTCGCGAACAACTTCTCGATAAAGCCTGGGGGCATGGGATATATGTTGAGGACCGTACTGTAGATGTTCATATCCGACGCTTACGTAAGGCTCTCAATGCAGATGGTAAACCAGATTTGATCCGTACGGTGCGCTCAGAGGGCTACGCGCTCGATATTGACAAAAAATAACAGAATTTAGTGAGGTTGAACTCGTTTTCAGGGGATTAACCTGAAGGTCGTAGGTTCAAACCCTGCCCCCGCAACCAACGATTAAATCGTAACATCAATGCGTTACGGGTTTTTTTATGTTAAAAATTCGCTAAATGCAGCTGAGCCATTCCACACTAGCGAAGACACAATATCGCCTAAATTGACATCGGCAAGACTAACAAGATGGTCAATAGAAGATTTTTAAACATCGCAACAACCTCTCTAATGCTCTTTT
>CALCOW010000322.1 GCA_937899935.1 uncultured Phycisphaerae bacterium | reverse complement strand
TCTTGGAGCTTACGGCGAGCTACTGCCTCTGGAAACCCCGTATCCTCTGCGACTACTTTTGTGAGTTCACTGACCGACATACCTCGTTCGCCTTTCTCGTATAAGGCAGCCAAAATACGATTGCCCTGTTCTTCTTGTTGCTGCTTAACAAGTCTGTTATCAATTTCGTGAAACGGTGATATAGAAAGACGAGTGTAAATTTCGTTGTCCCGGCCATGCCTAGATTCAAAGTGGTCAAGGTCTTGGCGGCGATCGTTTACTGTCAGACCCTTGTCAATTACCTCTTGTCTGTAACGATCCATCAAGATTTTGGCGAACGTCGGATCGTTTTTATACAGTCGAATAAGGGCTTCCTGGTTTTCGGTCCCTGGCCCTTGGCCTACAAAATCTATGGAGTAGGCGGCCTTTTTCGCAGCCTCTTTTACAGCCTCCCCCTGCTCCGTAGAAAGTTCTGCGGGGTATTTCCCTGTAAACTGCTCAAATGCGCTCCATTCCTGGGTTTGAGCAAGATTCATAGTGGTCTGGGCATAGACCCCTGCTTTTCGCTCTGCGGAAAGATTGTTGACATCCCGCAATACAAAATGGTTATCCGGGTTCTCTGGATCAATGAGAGTTTCACCTAAGCCATTGGCTAAGTGGGTGTCTTCGAGGCTCTCTTCTAATGGTCGGAATACATTGTTGTAATACTTGTGTCCCCAGCCTGCCACTTTGCCCTGGACCTGGCGTAAGTATGCAGCGTGCTCTTGTGAGCCTGGGGGGTAAAGTAAATTTGCCTTGCTTCTCGTCCAATCGGAAAAATACAGCTCAAGGGCCTCACCACCGAATACCGTTGTTCCCTTTTCTGTGTTTAGCCCATCGCGGCTAACAATAAATAAGTCGTTCGCGCTGACGCCAAGCTGTTCAGGGACAACCGAATCATTAAGTGAAACACTAAGTCCAAGACCATCGGTGGCACCCTCTTGTCCAGCCCGTGCAATTGATGCGCCGCCCCCAGCAAAGAGGCCGCGAAACATATTCCCGGTATAAGCAACAGCGCCCGCAGCGCCTCTCAATGCAGTAGTTAGTGTGTCAACATCTTGGGTGTTGGCTTGATAAGTCGTTGCTGGCAAAGTTGGTACTGAGTATGACCTGGGAGTCAATGATCCGCCCATATTGCCGAGGCTTGATGCGTCAACATTTGGGGTCGTGTTTCTTTTTGCCATTATGTTATTGCGTCCCCTGTGGTTCTTGATGGCGTGCTTAGTGACTTCACTCCCGAAGCAAACTGCAATCCGGTTCCAGCTCCACTAATGCCACCGCCAAGAGAAGCTAAGAATGGGCTTTGCATTTGTACCATCGCCTGGTTGAGCTGTGCTTCGTATGTTGCAGCATTTTGAAGTTGCTGCATCTCTGTATCCTTCTGAATTTGTGCAAGTTGGGCAGTAGTGTTCTGGGTCAACACACCCTGGCTAAACGCAGCTTCTTGGCTCGCATAATTCATCAGCATTTCTCCCGCACCAGAAGAGGTACTCAGGCCGCCTTCAGCAGCAGCCACTTTGTATGCACCAAGAGCAGCAGCGCGTTGCTTCTCGATTTTTAGTGCTTCTAAGTCAGCAGCATCTTCAACCTGAGCAACAACATTTTCTCTGCGATCGGCAAGCATTCCAGCCTGCTTTGCCGCAGTTTTTCTTCGTGACGCAAGAGACCGGGCAATTGCCTCGTTTTGCCTTTTTGCGGATTCGCTTGAAGCGTATGCAGTTGCTCCTGCTGATGCCGCAGAGATAGCAAGCCCTGCGATCAATATGGCAGTTTCGCCCATGATTTACTCCGTCTGCCCATCGTGCTCACCATGATATTCGACCGAAGTCCATGTACATGGTTGAGCGTTGTTAGAAGTTAGTGTAATGGTCAGTTCTTCAGCTTCTCCATGACACCAAGTAGTCGAATGACCAAAGCCGTCAATAGTCGCTACTGTTCCAACATCAGTTGTGCGATCTGGGCATAATGCGTCATCATTCGCAACTTTGACTTGGTACTGTCCTGCATCACGGTGCTCAAGGACCAACTTCTTGAGTCTTGTGCGACCATCTCGAATAGGTCTCTGTTCTTTATCTCGCATGAACACTTGGCTCAATACGATCTCTGATTTTACCTTGCGTCCAAACAATACATCAGCAGTTCTATAGTCGCCAGCAACAAAGACCTCGGTCCCACGGTTACTTACCGAGCTTGTGGCTGTTGCAGACAACTCTACGCCAGTAGTAAGAACCACAGTATCAATTGAATTGTCGGTGTAGCCATCAATGCCAACAACATCTTTCATGGTCCATTTGGTGAGATTGGTGTTGCTGTCGTAACTGACGTTGCTGGCTGTTCCTTTTTCCATGATCTGATGATCAAGGTGAGCAACATTAGCGAACCCAGCTTGTTTGTCTTCAGACTCGCCTAAATCAAGAGTCTCAAATATCAATGCCATATTTCCGTTGGACAATGCAATTCGACGCATGATTAGCAATACGTCATCGTAAATAGCCATATCCATCAAAACATCTTCGCCAAAATCCCATTCGGACCAGGCAGATTGCTTTCGTTCATTTCCGACCGTGTAGCTGCGGTAAACGTAGGCTTTGCCAACAAATGACTGCTCCGCTTCTACGGCGAAATTGTCTACAGCGCTACCGCCAGGTGGAATATAGGTTCCAGTAAATGAGACTGTGATTCCTGTCGGTATTATGGAATCATCATATCCCTGCGGTATTTCAGCCTTGTCCCAGGTTGATGTGTCATTCCAATCGCCAGTCTGTGTTGCCGTAAATGTTCGTGCTGGACTTCCGGTTGTATCAGGAGCACAAATCACGATTTCTCGATTTGGAGATGCAACAAGCGTTTGTATTGGTGTCGGAAGAAAATTGTCAACATGCTTTGACAAATCCGCAGCCCGAGAACTTAGAGAAGTGTCATCGTAATAGTATTCCAATAGCGTTGAGTGGGTTGTTCCCTGCCCAACCATGTACATTCGATCACCAATCTTGACGGGTCGAACCTTTTGTGTGTCATAGCTCGTGGTCGGTGTCAGAGCAACGCTCTTTGCAGTAAACGTGTCTCCGCCTTTGACTTCAAATTGCTTTGATGATTTGCTTGTGGCAAGTATTGCGGATCTAAACGTAGTTAGGTTTTCGACCTCAGAAACATCTTCGCCAGCGATCTGTATTTCAAACCAATCTGAATCGGTTACGTTTGGCGGGCTCTCTAGGAAAAAGTTGTACAAATTGTCAGCCGAAGAAAATGCAATGTACGGGCCAGCAGCAATGACAAGCCTGTTCCGAAAAGAACTAATGTCTGTTACCTTCAAATTTTGCAAGGCAAACTGGGGCGCAGGGTCGTTTGCGTCATCTCCGCGAGAAATAGTAATAGAGTTATTAGTGTTGTTTTCGGTGGTATCCATAAGGCGGTCCATTTCCAGATCAGGAGAAATTTGGACTTTTATAGGCCGCTTGTCCAATGGTCCGCCAGTGCAAATAACCTTTCCATAAGGAAACGCCGGTAAGCCAAGTATTCCTAGCGCGTCAACAGTTCCCGCATCTGGATCACTGTCAAATTGATCGGGGTCGTAACCATTGCCCTGTAGAGCATCTTCTACGTTCTGTGCAGAGCAGTTATACGGCAGATCAACTTTTGTCTTGTCCCCGAAGCACCGTAACCTGAAAGTTCCGCCGCTATTGTTAGTGTCTTGAGTAATTTTTTGGTGGTGAAACGACCGACCCGTCCAGTCAATCTTGCTGACCTCAAACGTCAAGGGAGACACCTTGGTTCGGGTTAGCTTGACGGGCATGGTTTTGTCAAACAGGTCTTCCCCTCCGTCGCTTACGTTGCATTCATTGTTTATATTCGCAATAAACGTCGTATCTGCAATTGTGGTGAACTTCAGCTCCTCTGGCTCACCACCACTGATCTGAAGATAAGTCCGTGCATTTGTAGTTGCGTAGGTAATGGCAGCAAGCGCTCCAGTGTTTACGTCAAGAATCTGAAAGACGCCATGCCCATAAATGACGGCATACTCTTCTTCATCATCTCTTTCAATTCTATGAATCTTGTAGTCATCCCAGGGACTAATGGACTGTAAAACTCCACTAGGATCGTCAGTGAATCCACACAGAAACTTTGAGCCAGGTCTTTTTCTTGCCCCATCAACCACATTGAAAGATATGTTACTTGCGCTTTCAACTTGCCCTGGGAAACGAATCGATGGCGCTTGCTTTGATATCCCCTGAAACAGAGAGGGGATCTTTTCAGTAAATGGTGTGTGCATTATCCCTGTCTTTGCCTTTGCTTCTGTTGCATTGGATCAAACTGTGGAACTACATTGAACGGCTGCTCAATTTCTGGGCTGTTTCGATCAAGAGAGCGATTAGCAGTAGCAAGCTCTTGTTGAAGCATAAGATCCGTATTTGGATTGCCCTGAAGCCTACGCTGAAATGCCAGCTTTGATTGAGCGACAATTACGTCTTTCAGTTGCGGGGAAAGGTTTTCAAATGAATGCTCGACGGTGACATCGACAAATACATCAGCCCTAGAACTTCCGCCTCCGCCATCTCGAAGATCAAAAGTTCGCTGATCAGCGTCAAAGATTTTTACTTTGTCTGAATCGCCAGAATCAGTTCTCAAAACTAATGATCGATGAGAATCCGGGCCAGCTCCTCGAACTCGCAATATATCTAGTGTTTCGCCACTCAAATCTACCTTGCCTGTTGACAAGGCAAACTTTCGGTTCATCTCAGTGTTTTCCGGCCATCCCTCTGATTGAACCCTAGTGCTTTCTCGTTCAATAAACGCGCGTGCTCTTGAGTAAATGCTTGTTCCTGTTGCCGCTGGCGCTGTTCCGGTCATCGGAAACTCGCCAATTGTTTCAACGACTTCATTGATGGCATCCACCAGCGTAAGTCCATTGCCTGCCATCAGTAGATACTCCTATAAGGTGATCGCGGTCTTCCGCGAATTTGACTCATGTTGTTAGTTCCAAGCACATCAACATCTGCCTGCCTAATTTCTTCACGGTTGACCAGTCGTTGGGCGCTTTGCATCTCTAGCGACAATGCTCCTTCAAGTGAAGGATTGCCCAAGTAGTATCTGTTGAAGTTGAATGATGCCTTGGAAACTATTAGGTTCTGAAATGCGTCGGGTATTTCTGCGAAATCCCGTTCGTAGGTATATCGAACTTTGACCGTTCCAGAAAACACAAAGGTATTGTCATCGATGTCGTATAAATAATCGCCCTTACGAACCACGTTCTTGCTCTCGCTGTAGTCTGTGTCAACGTGGTAAATGTTCCAGTATCCACCACCATCCTTGGCTTCAAGCTGAGACACATTGAGCTTGCTGTCTCCGTCAAGTGGAGGTTCTACGTCAAACTTAGTATTCCAGTACCAGCCTTCACCCTGGACGGCTGTGGCCGAGTCATCAATCATTCTTTCGACATGCGCGTGAGTAGAAGTGCCGTTAGTATCAAGTGCATCGACGGGCAGCTTTCCAAGCCGCCTTAGAACATTGTTGACTGCTTGGAGCTTGGTAATCATATTAGTTTTCCTTGAAAACCATCCAGTTGATAAAAATATCGCCGTCCGATATTGCGGGCTGGCTGTTAATTGATGTGTATTGAGGCAATAAGATTTTTACCCAAGTGTCATTTCCATTGCCAGTGTTCGTTTCGTACACTCGGGCTTCTTTGAGGTCCGTAAGCACATGAGCTCCATCAGCCTCAACACTAATCACACATCCGATTTTTTTACTTGAAGATACGCCCGAAGCGATTGTTACTTTGGCGAGCCGGGGCGTTGCATTCTCACCAGCAAGTGTCCCCTCTCCAGAAATTCCACTGCTATTTACCTTGAAGCATCCAGACGCAGACTGCGTAACCGTAGGCGCTCCAGATCCCGTCGCAATGGCATAGGTAAACTTTCCCATTGCATAAATGGAAGATAATGCGTTGTTGTCGCCATCAATCCCGCCATCGGCAGACAGAACACCCTTGACGGTTACATTGCCGTCAAAAGTAGCGTCACCGTCAGGCTGAATTTTTGCCTTGGTGTCACCACTGGAGTTTTTTACTTTTAGCTCTGAGTTGCTTAGGGTCACATCCCCAGAAGCATCAACCTTGGAGCAGTCAATGTCTTTGCCTGTTGCAGCGATATCATCGCTAAAGGTTACGCTTTGTCCGCTCGTATAGGCAGAGATCGAATCAACTTTTAGATTACTCATTCACATCTTCCTCATCAGCTTTGGCTCCGAGAAGTCGAATTGCAACTTCCTTCCCCTTCGAGATGCCTGCGTTATAGCTGTCTTCCTTCTCCCTTGAAACAAACTTATCTGTACCTGGTTTCTTGAAAAATAAACCGGCTCCAGCAGCAAGCATTCCGAACAATAGTGTTCCGCCAGGGAAAGTCCCGCTGTGGCTTGAGGCAATCCCAAGTCCAGTTTCAGCAAGTGAAGCAATAACATTCCATCTTTGATGAGCATCACCAATGCGATCTGCTAATTGCTTAGATGATCCCTGGACCCATGTTTCCCATGTTTCCCAGACAATTTCGCCGTCCGCAAGTGGTATTGATTCGGGAAGTTCAAGCGCCTTTGCCACCGGTGCGGGTGGATCGAATTTGATCATCTGATCGAGCTGACATCCGGCTGTCAAAAACGCTGTGATTAGTAAAAGCAAAGCAGCTACTCCTATCGTTATTCCACCGCGATTCTCGGTCATCCATTTGATCATTGCGTGCTCCTTGTGGGAGAGTTGTAATTCATGTGTCTTAGTGGCGATCTCAGGCCTGGCCGTGATCGCATTTGCCTGCTCCCCTGCATCAACATAGTTATGCGACGAGCGCGAGAAGGACTCAAGTACGATCCAATCAAGGCAAATGGTCCGTATCGGTTGTTATCTGTTCCACTTGCGTGAGAAAGTAGTGTGGGCTGTCGTTCTAACAGTGTCCGGGGAGCACTGGTGTAGTCCGTGGTCGTTGCTGATTGATATGCAGCAGGTGAATCTGCTGGATATT
>CALCOW010000321.1 GCA_937899935.1 uncultured Phycisphaerae bacterium | reverse complement strand
AACACCTATCTTGGGGAGATTTCTTCCATATGCAGTACTGTTATGGTCTGTTCTAAGGTTTGATCGCTTTCACTTCTATTGCGACCGGGGCATCTTGGTCTCTCCAGAGCCATTTACATTCAATTGGGATGAACTGCGTTTACTAAAGAAGTTAAAGAAGGAAGTTTTTTGCTGGGCCTATGGCGGCGACGTTCGTTCTCGTAATCGCACTGAGGCGCTTGGTCAATACAATTGTTGCAACGAGTGTCCGGAACCAATGAAGTTTTGTATATGTGAGCAGTCAAAAGCTGATGAGTACGCGGCGCTCTTAGGAGAGTACACAAATGCAGTGTTTTCCATGGGAGACATGATTCACTACACACCCAACAGCATCAACGATGTTTTTTATTGGCCCGTTGAGTTGGATGCATTAGATGGTAAAAAGTATCAGGCGGCGGTTCCACAGGCTGATTCAAGTCAAGCGCTCAGGATTGTTCATGCGCCAAATAATCGAGCATTTAAAGGTAGTCGCTATTTGATAGAAGCAGTTGAGCAGCTGCAACAAGAGGGTGTGGCGATTGATCTACATCTGATTGAAGGTATGACAAATAAAGAGGCGTTAAAGTTGTATCAGGAAGCTGATGTGCTATTTGATCAGTGTCTCATTGGATTTCACGGATACACCAGTCAGGAAGCAATGGCTTTGGGGAAGCCTGTCGTCTGCTATATTCGCGACCCAAGTCAATACATTCTTGAGCCTGACTCATGTCCAATCGTTTCGGCGACTCCTAAGGACCTCAAAGAGATACTGCGAGGTCTGGCGAGTGATAGGAAGCGGGTTCATAAGCTCGGAGCGGCTGGTCGAAGGTATATTGAGCACAATCATACGCCGATTCATTTTGCTCGCCGGCTACAGTTGGCCTACAAAAAGTTAGAAGTTGAGGCAGGCCATTCCTGCTAGATAAGAGAAGATCATGAAGTGTTCAATCATTGGCGCTAATGGATTTGTTGGCGGGCATTTACTTCGCACGCTTAGGCAACAGGGGCATGATGTCAGTGGTTATGACATAGAAGCATGTGAAGAAGCGGGTGTCCAAAGGCTCAATGTTTGTAGTGATCAAACGTCTTTACCTACAGGCGTGGATGTTGTCATCTATCTTTCACAATCGCCTTATTACCGCGTCTTCCCAGAGCGAGCGGATGATCTTTATGGGGTCAACGTGATCGGTGCGGCTCGCCTTGCTGCTGCAGCCAAGGTGGCGGGCGCTAGTCTTTTTGTTTATGCGTCCACCGGTAACGTGTATCAAGTGAGTTACAAAGCACTTGCTGAAAGTCATCCGGTAAGAAGAGATGATGCTTATGCCCTTAGTAAGGTCATGGGCGAGGATGCGGTTGCTGCTGTCGCTGGCGAGATGCGTACGTTGAGCCTTAGAATTTTTGGAGCATTTGGCCCTGGACAACAGAACATGCTTATTCCTGGACTCATTGGACGAATTAGGCAGCACCAGGCAATTACACTGCAACCTCACCCAATCAGTAATCACGACGGAGGTCTCATTGTCTCACTTATTTATATCAATGATCTAGTGAATGGTTTACAAGCTCTTATTGACGGTTGTCTTCATGGCGAAGTTAAGGATCAGATCATTAATCTTGGTGGACCACGTGGTGTCAGTATTCGTGAGATTGCAGTCGGCCTTGGTGAAGCGCTTGGTGAAGAGCCTATTTTTGAATTAGGTGAAGTGGTACGACCGTTTGATTTGATCGCTGATGTCACTCGTTTGCGGTCACTGACTGAGATGTCGTTCACTTCACTGACGCAGTCGCTGCAAGAGACAGTGTGCAGCTATGAATAAAAAAAGCGTCGAGGAATTACGCATTCTGCACACGCCTACAGATGTAGGCGGGCATCCAAGTGGACTGGTAGCAGCGGAGCGAGCGCTCGGCGCCAACAGCATTCTTGCAGTATTACAGCGATCGTGGCTGGGCTATCCAGTCGATATAGATCTCAATCTTGGGCAGACGAATCGATGGAATCGTCTAGTCAAGCGAGCACTATTTGGTCTCAAGTCGATGTCATCACACGATGTCTTCCATTTTAACTTTGGCCAGAGTTTTTTGCCTCGACTAGGTTCTTGCGGTGTCGACCTGCCACTTTTACGTGCCGCTGGAAAAACTGTGATTATGACCTATCAAGGATGTGATGCGCGGCAAGTAAGCTACTGCCAGCAGAACTTTTCATTATCTTGCTGTGGCCAGCAACAAGGCGATGGATTATGTCATCCTCGTGATGATGCAGCGAAGGCTAACAATATTCGCTATGTGGCGAAGTCTGCTCAGCGAGTATTTTGTTTAAATCCTGACCTCATGCATGTTGTACCTGATGCTGAATTTGTTCCCTATGCAGCGGTCGATCCAGAAGTCGTAAAGCCATCGAGGGCGAATCCCAAGAAAAAGCTGACAATATTGCACGCGCCGACCAATCGTGCTGTCAAAGGAACTCGCTTTGTAGAAGAGGCTGCTCAATCTCTAGAAGACGAGTTCGATCTAGAGTGGCTCTTTGTTGAGGGTATTCCTCATGAGCGGGCTATGGACTTGTATAAGCAGGCTGATCTGGTTATTGATCAACTTCGTGTTGGTTGGTACGGCGCGTTTGCTGTAGAGATGATGGCGATGGGTAAGCCCGTCATGTGTTATGTCAGAGGTGAAGACTTAGAGTTTATTCCTGAAGAAATGCAAGTTGATCTACCATTGATTCAAGTGACACCTGATACGCTGAAGGAGACGTTAAGAGAACATCTAGGTAATGTGGAAACACTTAGAGAAATCGGAAGACAGTCACGAAGATTTGTTGAGAAGTGGCACAATCCGAGGACCATAGCGGCTGCAATGCTTCGTGTTTATTCAAATCCCAAACAGACGTTCTGGAAATCTTGGGAGGATGTTCTACAAGGTGCAAGGCAATGACTGGTGAGCAATTTTTTCGTGAGTTATCAGCTCGAAAAGATAGCTCTGACATGGTATTGGCCACCGTACGCCATGTCAGTGGTTCGACACCGCGCTATGCAGGTGCTCAGATGGCCTGTGGAGATGATTGGAGTTTGGGCACTATTGGTGGTGGGCTTGCTGAAGCGAAGGTGATCCAGGCAGCTCGAAGTACAAAACCTACAACATCACCAACAGAAGTGATCATAGATCTTCGAGGAACGGTCGAAGAACCACGAGACGGAATCTGTGGTGGGAAGATGATTGTTCGACTAGATACAATTGATCAAGTGGCACTCGAATCGATCGAGCGCGGATTAAAAATGCTGCAAAGTGGCGAGCCTGTGCAACAGTATTTTCCCGCGGATGATTCATGGTTCCTTCAAGCAACCGACAAAATAGGGGAGGCAGAGGGACTCACTGATCCGCAGTATGTATTCCCTGATCCGCTGTTGCTCATCGTTGGCGGAGGCCATTGTGGCACAGCTTTGGCGCAAGCAGCACTTCCTTTGGGTTTTCACATTGTGATTCAGGATGACCGGACGATTTGCGATGGAGTTGATTGGTCAACTGAGCGATGTATCAAGTCCTGCGACTCGGTTGCAAAAACACTACTCAATCATCAATCATCTCGGCCGCTCTATGCAGCCATAGTGAGTCGTAGTTACGCCTGTGATGTCGCGGCATTAGAAGCCCTGGCGACTGTGGAGTGTCATTATGTAGGACTTATGGGAAGCAACCGTCGCGTTGCCCAGGTTCAGAAAATGCTGAGAGATCGGGGTGTCTGTCAAGCATTTCTAGAGCGTGTCGATTCGCCAATCGGTTTGGTTATTGGGGCAGAAACGCCAGAGGAAATCGCGATTAGCATTTGCGCGAGGCTTATTGAAGTGAGGCAGCAACATAAGTTCATGCCCGCTTCTTTTGAATAGTGGAGCCGGGGGGAATTGAACCCCCGTGCCGAAACAGTCAGAACGCCGCGTCTACACGTGTAGTCGTCGCTTTAATCTTGGCGCCGCGAGCTGCCGACGACAGCATATCGCTTTGCCAACACAGGCAAATTTCTCATTCCGCTGAGGCCTGTGAGCCCATTAGAACCAGCCCGATGTTTTCAGCCACCACCCCATCGGGCGTCAGGCGGTGGCTGTCACAGCATTAAGCTGCGAGTGCGTACTGCGTATTGGCAGTTATAAATGTGCATCCTTTTTACGTGGCAAGGATGCTCCACGACGCGCAACGACGAACCTTCCCTGTCCGGTCGATACCAGTTCGGCCCCATTTTCAAAGAACAAGATTGCCAGATCACAACCAGACACATTGTAGGTCGAGCGGTGATTCTTAGGCGATTTCCCATCGCCGTGCAAAAATCCGGCTTAGAACCAGAAAGATGATGGTCAGGGCACTGAGAACAAGATATTCCGGCCAAAGGGTAGCCAACATATCCAGGATGGACTGACCGGGATTGTCATACCAAAAGACACCTTGATAGGCCTGGACAGCCCAGTGATTGAAAGTATAAATCCCGACCGTTTGCATCCAGTTCGGCATCATAAAAGCAGGAAACATGCTGCCACCAATAGCGCTCATGAGTAGGATGACCACCACGCCAATACCTGCCAGTTGAGTGCGCGTTGTGCAGATCGTGGCAAGCAAGATGCCGAAACCTGATGAAGTCGCCACGGTAAATAACGTGACGACGATAAAGCCAATGATGTGATTGGTTGTAAATAGAGCCACACCAAAAACTAACTCGGCAAAGATAAACATCACTATGACTTGAATGTATGAAAGTAGCATCAGAAAGAGCCACTTTCCTAAGAGAAGTCTTGTCATGCCAACGCGTGTATCCATCAATCTTTCAAGGACGCCAATTTCTTCTTCTTCTAACAAGGTGCCGCCAGCACCCATTGCTGTAAAAAGTAGAAAGGTCACGGCAATGCCGGCGGCATAGAAGGTGACCATATCATTTGGTGTTTTGACAGTGACGCCTTCCTGATGGACGGATTGAATTTGAATATTCACTGGCGAAAGGTCACTCGTGCTGAAGTGTGCCAAGGCATCTTTGTCGTGTTGTTCGTCAACATGCTTGGTCAGTAAGTTCTTGACTTTATTAAGATGTTCTTGTTGTTGAGGTGTAAGAGTTCCAACAAGTTTTTCAATAATTCTCGAGCTACTTGCAAGCGCGACTTCAGGAAGTGCGTTGGCCATTGCAGCTTGTAAAGTGCCCTTAATAATGATCGGTGTAATTGGATTAGACTGATCGGAGATC
>CALCOW010000320.1 GCA_937899935.1 uncultured Phycisphaerae bacterium | reverse complement strand
ACGCGTCATGGAGCAAACATTGCAGGTTATCTAAAGGTGGCAAGAGCCATGTTAGCGCAGGGTGTGGTCTGACGTTTTTCGGATGGGGACGGGTGTCTGCTCAGAAGCACACGGCTCTTTCGGTTGACCATCCTGTGTTTCGCACAGCGATATCAGTGTTGTGGTATGTCTGTCGTTGGAAGAGAAGAGAGTCTCGATGACTAACTTTGTATTTGGTGATGAGTTACGCCATCGCAAACGCCCTGAATGGGGCACGGGCAGGGTTGTGAAAGCCGAGCCATGTGCCGAAGCGGGGCCGGGTGCCATGCGTCTGGCTGTTCGATTTGCCAATGCCGGGCTTAAGACGATGGTCGCGCCTCATGCTGAGCTAGAGCATATCAATGGAGCGTCTGTATCTGGTGGGCCATTGGGTGATCAAGGCGTTGCGATCCAATTGGCAGAACTTGATCAGCTTGCGGAAAATGGTTGGCTCGGTGGCGATGCAAAGCGTCGTGTTGAAGAACTGATGATTTCACTGCCTGAAGAGGCGATCGACCCGCTGTCCATGCCAGCGAAGCGTTTGGAAGCAACACTGGGGCTGTATCGCTTTCAGGGCAATGGTCACGGTTTGCTTGCTTGGGCAACTGCTCAGTCCCAGCTCGATGACCCGATGGATCGATTTCGCCGGCATGAGCTTGAGCATTTCTATGCCCGTTGGCAAGAAGCCAGAGATGAGCATCTGCGGCAACTGTTACAAGAGAGTGAGATCACTTCAGATCAGCTGCAGCGCCTCTTGAAAACAGCCTCTCCGCAAGCAAGAGACCAAGTTCGCAAGAATCTGGCTACCAACTGATTGCGACCTGGATCACGACCAGCCAACTCAAATTGACCATGTGATTGAAGCATCATTTGGGCGATCGGCGTCGATTGACAACCACAACGATGTTGCTTTTTTGCATCATCTCTCACAGCCGGACACGAGCTGAAGATTCAGGATCTGTGGCGTTTCTGGGAACGTCCGAGAGTTTCCTGTCTGCTGCTGTGTTAAGGCAGTTTATTGCATTTCTAGTGGCGAGTGGCATGGCATGACGGTTTTCGTGCCAAGACCTGGCGCGATGGTTGTATCTCTTTCTCTTACAGGCGTCGAATGCCTGTTGGACTGGAGAAAGAGAAGACATGGACGAACAAACCTTCCAAGTGAAATTGCAGTCGCTTCTAGAAAAGATTGAGACCTTGCCTGAGGAGCATCGAAAGTCATTGGAGCAATTAGCAGCCCATACCGCAGACCGACGTCGGCGTCTTCATGGAGCTGTCTCTGAGTTGCAAGAGTCGTTGGACTACTTGCGATTGAGCGTGAAATACTTGGTCTTCGATTTGGAGGCCACGCGTCGTGAGAACGGGTATTTGCGCAAGTTGCTTGAGCAGAGTTCACGTGAGGATGCATCACAGCCTGATCGTGATGAAGACAACTTCGGTGGCGACGAGTATTGAAAGAGATAAGGGAACACGGGCACCCTGGCTGACATTGCAGGGAAGTGAGTTGGGGTGCCTTTGGGGCCGTTTTAGGGGACTGCCTAACGGTAGTAGCGAGGAGAGGCACGACGCTCGTGGGGGGGCGTCGTGTCTCTGTTTCGTTTTTGATTAGGGAAGCTCAAAATGTACAGCCGGCCGGCATCTTGCCGACCGGCCATGTCCAATTGCCCAAATGGGAAGCAGGGCAGTCGGACGGGTGGATGTCAATTTCAGAGAGAGTCTGACATGCTTGCGTTTACGTCAGATGTAGGATTTGTGGCATCCTTGTTTAGTTGGGGTTGGTAATTCAATTCCTATCCATACATGGCCACTTTCTTAGTGGCATTTCTATGTCTTTGTCGGATAGCCAGTGAGGCCTCTCAAGAGGAATACGCAAGTGAGGGGCAAAAGGATCTAAACAATAGTTGTTCATGTATCTGGTTGAGTCGCTATGGTCTAGAGCATGTGCGGCAGATATTGCTTGACAGTTGATGGATCAGCTCTGGTAAAGCTTTTAGGGCTTGAAAAGGCTTTTTCTTGGATGCCGCGGTTCAACCTGGCACCAACCCAAATGGTGCCGGTAGTTCGTCGGCCACCGCTGGCGATGGCCGGTGAGGTTAAGCAGCAACTCGATCTATTACGTTGGGGTTTCGTGCCATCCTGGGCCAAAGACATCAAGGTGGGAGCAAGGATGATCAACGCTCGCTCAGAGACGGTCTGTGAAAAGCCAGCCTTTCGTTCAGCGGTTTGTCAGAGGCGTTGTTTAGTCCCAGCAGATGGGTTTTTTGAGTGGAAGACGCTCGCTGGTGGTGGTAAGCAGCCCTATTGCATTCGTATGCGGGGTGGTTCTTTATTCGCTTTTGCAGGCATCTGGGAGCAATGGCAGGGTGATTTGAATCAAGACAGAGGCTTATTTGGAGAGGATGTTTCTGGAGGTGTTATTGAGTCTTTTTCGATTTTGACAACACGCCCGAATCGTCTTGTGCGATCAATTCATGATCGAATGCCAGTGATTTTGGATGCTTCAGACTTTGGTCGCTGGCTTGATCCGCAGGTGAGGGAGGCCTCTGATGTAGAGGCATTGGTTGCCGCGGTTGCCCAGCCATTGAGTGATTCTGTGATGGAAGCTTATCCGGTGCATTCGCAAATGAACCGTGTGGCTTTTGATCAGCCAAGTGTTTTGGAGCCCTTGCCAAATACCGAATAAAACCCTAACATCTGTAGATGGCTGCAATGATGGGTGACATGGCTCTAGGGGAGCGATCGGCGGTA
>CALCOW010000319.1 GCA_937899935.1 uncultured Phycisphaerae bacterium | reverse complement strand
TTCACGTTCAGTTATGAGTCTTAGAGCAACAGATTGAACTCTACCCGCAGATTTTGATCCTGGCAGTTTAGTCCATAGGATTGGAGATATGTTAAATCCTAGATCAACGGTTCGAGTCCAGAGGGTGACTGGTCAATGGTATGCAGCTTTCCACGGTGAATTGGAAAGGCGCTGCACTTTATCGAATACAGCGTTCAGTCCGCCATCATTGAATACCCCTATCTCTGGCGAATCTTCTGGAGAAGAATTCGCTGGGACTCATTCTTTCAAGGACTCATTCTATGACCGCACAAGCTGAGATTGACGTATTGAAGGCTCAAGTCAGATCACTCAAGTACATGTTCTATGCAATGGCATGCTTAATAGTGACTGCTATCGCTGTGGCAGCTACCAGCATGCAAGGCGTGCCTGATGTCATTCAAGCAAAAAAGTTTGAGGTAGTCAATGAGGAGAGTAAGGCTGTTGGGCGATTCAGTTCCGGTACATCTGGTGGATTGCTGAACATCTTCAATAACAATGGTGAGTCAGTTGCAGGACTCGCTTCTGGAACCGATGGTGGTGGGTTGGTCATCTTCAGTAATAATGAGAGAATCATTGCAGGACTCGCTGCGCATGAAGATGGTGGCGGTTTAGTCATCTACAACAATCAGATGAAAGAGATTTTTCGAATACCTGAGAAAGAGGCAGTCGGGAAATAAGCTCATAGAGGTCAATGGAGTAAGCCATGCCAAAATTTGTACATGTCTATACAGGGCCTGATGGAACCTCTGTCATAAAAGAGCGTGAGTTCGAGATGTCTGAATTTAAGGATACTGAAGGCGCTCACGGCCTTTCTACGGCCATCGAGCAAACAACAGGTATTTCATTTCGTCAGTATGAGGTAGGTTATTTCCTGGATTTCCATACAGCGCCGAGGCGCCAATACAGCATCTCACTAACTGGCTCTATAGAACTTGGAACGCCAGATGGAACGCTGAAGCAATATGGTCCTGGAACTGTGTTGTTGGCTGAAGATATCGAAGGCACCGGACATTCCACACGTGTCATTGGGGACGAGCCGAGGTTTGCCATCATCATTCCACTTTCTTGAATGATGGTCGTACTTTTAGGACTGACGTCGGAAAATCAACGTAGCACGATCGTACCCTGCATGACGAATCAACTATGGGTAGCCGGCATGACTCGTAGGAGTCGTTGGTCAGCTCGGAGGTCTCAAACAGGTGCAAGGGCCCCGGCCTGCGGCGCTCGAAGTTGAACGCGAGCGAACGCCACAGACCAAGGGAGAGAAAGAGAGTGCTGGTTGTGTCCTCCCAAGCAGTACATCTGCCAGGTTACATGTTTTGCATGGGATGCTCCGTCGAAAGTGTTGGGTATTTCTCCTGTGGTGAAAGCGCTGTTCGTTTGTGTTTTTGCAGTGAAGCCATCTTTTGACCCTCTCTAGGAGGCGAGCCATGAGATCTAAGCTTTTATCGCTGATAGATTTCTGGTGCGTAACCAAAGAATGGTTTGCCGGCATCGTTACTCAGGGTGTAGAGGTCAAGGTCACCGTACTCTTCTTCCAGTTCAGTTGATCCGCCTGTCGACATTGCAATGACAATTGCCATGATGGTCAAAAGTGCCACGGTACTAAGTCGCACTAGCGCTGCCCGGAAGGGCTGATCGTTGGGAAACAAGTTTGCAGCAAGTAAGCCAAGCGGCGCGATGGCGATGACGATCCATGCCCAATAAGAGAATGAGTCGTAGTCATATCCGTAGCCGACCAGCGTCATCATGGCAATGATTGCCACGACCAGCGACATTCCTGCATCACCGATCCTATAACGTCGCTGGATCAGTCCAAATACAGTCAAGCCACCGAGCAGCGCTGCGATGGCGCCTATGATCATCGCCGCCATCGCAAAGCCACTGACAATGAGCAAGAAAGACAGGCCAGTCGTTGGAATCCAAAGCGCCAGGGGCACTGAAAAACCAGTATGCCGAGCCGGCTTGGTGAGTAAGAGGCTGCAAATGAAGATAAAGGCAAAGAGCACCAGGCGCCATGGAAGGGTATTGACATCAGGTATTTTCAGGAGCAATGCCGGCACGATGGCCACGCCAACGGTGAGCAAAGCAAAGAGACGGAGTGAATGTGGCTTGATGACACAGGGCGATAACAGCACAACCTGAATCGCCAAGGCCAAAGCGACGTACTTCCACGCCTCCACCGGTGACTCGGGGAATCCCGAAATGAAATACATGCTTAGAACAAAGCCAACAAAGAAACTCAGGCCAGTGATCCAAGGGCGCAAAGGTTGCGTCAGTGGCATGATCCAAGCAGTGACTGTTATACCAATGCCGATTAAAGCAGGTAGTACGACAACCAACAAGATCTCTTGTGGATTCAAAGGTGGCTCTCTTCTATCGCGCTTTGAAGGTCATGACTGGACATTGGCTTCCATTGCCACAATCACATCGACTTCGTTGCCTAGAGCACCTTTTTCAACACCATAGTTCATACCGAATTCGCTGCGGTTGATTTTGAATGTTGCTTCAAAGCCGACTTTCTTGCCTCGACTGGTCACATTCGAACCCAGCCACTGTACCTTCGCCGTGATGGGCTTAGTCACACCATGAATGGTCAGTTTGCCCTTGACTTCATAGGTATCTTCGCCGGTTTGCTTGGCTGAAGTGCTTTTGAACGTCATGTTAGGGAATTCTTTGGCGTTAAAGAAATCGGGGCTCTTGAGATGTCGGTCGAGTTGATCAACACCACTGTCAACACTTTCGACATCGATTGAGATGTCGAATTCAAGATCATCAGTGCTGCCTGGTGTCCACGAGACCGCACCATTAACGTCATTGAAGCGTCCCCAAAAACGACCGGCGCCCAGGTGTTGTACACGGAAGTGGGCATTCGAATGGGTCGTGTCAATCGACATTTGCTCCCGTGCCTCGGCAGCTTCCTGTGCGGCGGGGGCCTGGCTGTGGTTGATCAGTCCAAGACTTGCGATGGATGTGATGGCGATGGCGATAAAGGGCAACGGCCTCATATGTATTACTCCACTTCTAGGAAATCGAAAGGAAAGCGTTTTGTCCAGACAGGTTAGGTAAACCTATCAGCTTGAACCCTATGCTAGTGTTCTTTGGGT
This sequence comes from uncultured Phycisphaerae bacterium, assembly GCA_937899935.1. Classification (GTDB taxonomy): domain Bacteria; phylum Planctomycetota; class Phycisphaerae; order Phycisphaerales; family SM1A02; genus JAQWNP01. Next base: position 11,267 of record CALCOW010000319.1, on the reverse strand, counting down.
TGGGCCCGTTTGATGCCCCGGAAACAGAACAGTTCCATAGATTTGGCATAATCACCGGCCCTCGCGGCATGCCAAAGAGGGGGGGCTCGATTGCCCAAATGCCTATCTTCGGCTGAGGGCACCTTGCACCCCCGGTGGATTCGCCGGGAAAAAACCCGTTTTAAGAGCCCTTAAAAGCGATTACAATGTGTTTCGAACCCTTTGTACCCCAGACCACGTATACGCCTGGTCAACTGTTTACTTGTCATTGTGGCAAGAAACACCTGCCCCACGGAAGGGGCAGTAGGAAGGGATGATATTTCGCATGGGAATGCTTGCTCAATGCAAGTTGAAAGGAAACCACTGATGAAACGGATCACGGAAGTGATGAGCAGTGGGGGGCAAGGGACGGAACACGTGAAAAGAGAAACACACCAATCACCGAAGAGACGGCGCGGTTATCAACGGCTTCGGTCGCTGGTCGTTGGTGGGGGGCTTATGTTCGCCAGCGCGCCACTCATGGCCGCTAGTCCACTTTGTTCGAGCGACATCGACGGCAGTGGCAGTGTCGAGATCGGAGACTTCTCAAAGCTTTTGGTCGCCTTTGGATCAAATGACGCGGACGCTGATATCAACGGAGATGGCGTTGTTGACGTCCAGGACTTCTCACAACTGTTGATTGGATGGGGGCCATGTCCCAAAGTCGTTGGCTACTACATCGAATGGGGTATCTATGGTCGTGATTATCAACCGATGGATATTCCCGGCGACAAATTGACGCACATCAACTATGCATTTGCTGATATTGGTGATGATCTGAGAATCAAAGTGGGTGATTCATATGCGGCCCTGGAGAAACTCTATCCGGGTGATACCTGGGATCAGCCGCTTGCGGGCACCTACAACCAAATAAACAATGTGCTTAAGGCCGAGTACCCACACCTGAAGACGTTTATTTCAGTTGGTGGTTGGACCTGGTCAGGCAAGTTTTCTGATGTGGCTTTGACGGAGGCATCGCGCAGTAACTTCGCATCATCATGTGTGGACTTTATCCGTGCCTATGGTTTTGATGGCGTCGACATCGATTGGGAATATCCGGTCTGCTGTGGCTTGTCCAGCAACACCTATCGGCCTGAAGATGCAGATAACTACGTGCTCTTGCTTGAAGAACTGCGAGCCCAGTTGGATGTGGCCGCCGCCCAAGATGATGCGCAATACCTGCTGACGATCGCATCACCTGCGGGATATGACAAGCTTGCCTATCTTGATCTTGCTGCGATCGTAGCTCCGTTGGACTGGGTCAATGTCATGACCTACGACTTGCACGGCGCTTGGGATTTGAGCAATACCAATCACCATTCGGCGCTGTACCCCAACCCCAATGACGATGACCCCAATGAACTCATCCGTGAACGCTACAACGTCAATTGGTCATTGCAAGAGTTTCTTGCCAAGGGTGTGCCTGCTGAAAAAATCGTCATGGGTGTGCCGATGTACGGTCGTGCCTGGGGCGGTGTCCAACCTGAAGGTGGTAACGGTGGTAACGGTGGTGGCGATACTGGCGGTGGTGGTGGCGGCACCGGCACACTCACGGCCAGCATTGAGTCGGCGGGCAATTGGGATGCGAGCTTCAATGCCAATTTGGTGTTGCGCAATGATTCATCAGCACCGGTCAATGGCTGGGCGATTTCCTTTGGCTACGAGCCAACCATCACTTCGCTTTGGAATGGTGATCTGACGTTTGCAGATGGTGTCTACACAGTGACTGATGTCGGTTGGAATGCCAGCATCGCACCAGGCAGCGAGATCACCATCGGTTTCCAAGCCAATGGCACCTTTACCGACCAGTTCACTTCATGTGAGCTCAACGGCGGTGCCTGTGATGGCAGTGATCAGGTGGAACTGCCGCAAGAAGAAGGTGATGAAACGGGCAATGAAGAGACAGAAAACAGCGAAGAACCATCGGTGCTGTTTGTGGCTGCTTCAAGTGTGCCTGCAGGTACGTGGGACGATGGAACAAGTGGCGCGACTGGCGTAAGTGATTTTACTGAAATCGAGTCTTTCATTGCGAGTGGTCAATACACACGCTATTGGGATGACTATGCCAAAGTGCCATATCTTTATAGTCCCACCGCCTTTGGTGGCCACTTTGTTAGCTACGATGATCTTGAGTCAATAGGTATCAAGGTTGACTATGTGAAGCAATACGGCCTCGGTGGCATGATGTACTGGGAAGTCACTGCTGACCGAAACGAAACACTGATCAATGCTATTGCTGATGGTCTTGCTAAATAAGACCAAGGCGATGTAGCATCACATTTCAAGTGTCTTAAACGCATGGGTAGGGTTCATCAGAGCCCTACCCATGTTGTCTTGAGGCAGTCACTTACTTTGAGTGTGGGATGGTTTCTTTATTCTTTGACGAATCAAGATTCATCAGTTCAGAGACCGTGACGCATTGAAGGCCGCGGCGGTCAAGTTCATTGAGAACTTGCTCGACGGCTTCAACTGTTGCTTGGCGATTAACGCCCGGTCGATCGCAGCCATCATGAAAGAGCACGATGTCGCCAGGTTTTATTCGCTTGCAGACAGCGGTGGACAAAATCGTTGCATCTCGCCGCCATGCCTCTCGGCTATGCAGTGACCAGAGTACAACGGTCAGGTTATCCGCTGGCACAATGCGCGCTAGGGCGGGGTTTTTGAGTCCCACTGGGGGTCGATAGAGTGGGTTGGTTGGGCCGCCTACGCGGGCCAGGGCGGCCGCCCCATTGGCGATTTCCGCCCGCATGGGACCAGCCGTTCTGAAGTTGAGCAATCGACTGTGTGAATAACTGTGGTTGCCTAGTTCATGTCCGTCAGCAAGAAGCTGCTGAGCAACTTCAGGGTGTGCATCGATATATCGGCCTATACAAAAGAATGTGGCGCGGGCCCCATGTCTTTTCAGAAGTGCTGCAATTGCAGGGGTATATGTCGGATCGGGGCCGTCATCAAACGTCAACGCAACCTGTGTGGAATCTCGAGACCCTCTGGTGACACTTGGCAGGAGAAATTGTGAGTTGGGTCTGAAGACACCATCGATGACGTAGGCATGGAACACAACAAATGGGATCACAATAGCCCACCAAATGAAGCCAGCAATGATCACCAGCACAATCGTGGCAAGGGCATAGAGAAGGAGCATGACAGACCAACGTGACACGTTCTATCCTAACAGGCACTGGGCAACAAAGTTCTCATAAATTAGCATCGTACACTCGCCTCGAATGGTTTATGCTGGGTACGAGCTTTTGAGACCCGAACTATGTACGACGTAATTGGTGATGTGCATGGAAGCCACGACGCCCTCAGGCGATTGCTGATGCGCATGGGGTACGTCAAAGGGCCACATGGCTATTCGCACTCTGAACGTCAGGCCATCTTTGTCGGCGATCTTCTGAACCGTGGTAATGCGGTCGGAAAAGTCATCAAGTTGGTCAGGCGAATGCAAGACGGTGGCGCAGCTCAGGTTGTGATGGGGAACCATGAATTCAATACGCTGGCGTATCACATTCGTAAACCGAATCGCAAGAGCGCGTATTTGCGGCCTCGGAGTAAGAAAAACCGGAAACAACTGTCAGCCACATTGAAGCAGCTGTCGAAGGAAGAAATCAGAAGTACGCTTTCTTGGATTCGCGATCTTCCTATGTATCTGGACTTGCCTCAGATTCGGGTTGTGCATGCTTGTTGGGATCCATGGGCTATTCGAAAAATTGAAAAAGCATATGCTGAATTCGGTCAATGGACTGACGAGTTTATGCACAAGGCTCTCACGCCGACAAAGAAATTGGCAAGAGCTGTTGAATGGACACTGAAGGGAAAAGAGCAGCGTTTGCCGGTGGGTAAGGGCTTGACGGATCTCGATGGATTTTACCGTAGGCGTTTGCGTGTTCGCTGGTACTTGCCACCAGAGGGAAAGACATACGCTGAATATGCACTGGTACGAGATAACCATCTTCCTGAAATTCCACTGCCTAGAAAACTAGATGACGCGCCATGCCCCTATGCAGAGAGCGAGAAGCCAGTGTTCATAGGTCACTACGGGCTACGCCCGAATCCGGAGCCAGCGCTTCTTGCTAGCAATGTTGCTTGTATTGATTACGGCGTGGCTCGTGGAGATGTCTTGTGCGCCTATCGCTGGGACGGCGAGAAAACACTCGAGACAGATCATCTTGTTTGGGTCAACGTTTCGTCATGATCAAGATGCATCTTTGTCACGTCGCGCGGGAGGTGACTTGAGCGGAATTTGTGCATCGACCGAAGCCGAGAGACGGCATACGTTGGTGGCTACGGGGCGGCCGCGATGGTTTGATTGAACTTCATACTCGACACATTCACCCTGACGGAAGAGTAGATTTGTAGGTACTGGGCCAGAGACCGCGGCGGTTTCATCAAGAAGGATGTCGTGGGTTCCGTCATCGGGAGTGATATAGCCGAAACCTTTCGTGTCATTGAACCACTTCACGCGACCTTTGGTCCGTGGCAACGGCTTCTTTTTGGTTCTTACTTTTGGAATTGCAGGCACGCAGGTCCCCCAACTGATGACCCCTGAAAAGTCGGAAAATCTAGTTCTTAAGAGTATACATGATGCGCAATAACTGGCTTTTTAGCCGATCACGCGGATATGAGGCTCAAGCAGAGGATCGTAGAGGCGCGATCTGGCCTTTACATATTGGCCGCACTGTTGTGACATGGGGTAATGATGACACGTATTGCAATGTGGTCTGGTCCACGAAATATTTCAACAGCCATGATGAGATCCTGGGAAACCCGTCCAGACACCTATGTTATTGATGAGCCATTTTATGCACACTACTTACAAGTCACTGGGTTGGATCATCCCGGTGCGGAAGAAGTTATCGCCGTTCATGAAGCCGACTCAAAAGCAGTGATCACTCTTTTGCAGAGGGATCCACCTCAACCTTTTAACATCTACTATCAAAAGCACATGGCCCATCATCTTCTTGCCAACATTGATCGCAGTTGGATTAAAGACATGACCAACTGTTTTCTTATTCGAGATCCACGTGAGATGATCCCAAGCCTGTCGCATCATCTCGACCAGCCACAGATCACTGATACAGGTTTGCCGCAGCAAGTTGAATTGTTTGAGTCTCTGTGTGACCAAGATTTTGTGCCCCCGGTGCTTGATGCTCGGGATGTTCTAATGAATCCAGAAGGGATGCTCAAAGCGCTTTGTCAGCAGATTGGGGTTCCGTTTTCTTCAGATATGTTGGCCTGGTCGGCTGGCCCCCGAGAGACTGATGGTATATGGGCCAAGCACTGGTACGACCAGGTTGAGCGTTCGACTGGATTTCGTTCTTGGAATCCAAGTCCACAGCCCATCCCTGATGCTGCCCAGGAACTGTACGATGCCTGTCTCGAGCCGTATGCACGGCTGTATGCCCATCGTATTTTGCCGGAGGCGTCACAGGCGGTCTGACTATGCTGCAAGAGTTCAACCAAGCCAACGAACATATTCTGATTAATATCAATGGGCAACTGATACCTAGAGAGGAAGCCGGTATCAGTCCCTTCGACTCGGCCGTCCAGGGTGGTGATGCAGTTTGGGAGGGGCTACGCGTTTACTGCGGTCGCATCTTCAAGCTCACTGAACATCTCGATCGTTTACGCGCTTCAGCTCAAGCACTCTCTTTTGCTGAGATTCCTTCTCATCAAGAGATCACTGAGCAAATTAAGAAGACGCTGGCAGCCAATGCAATGACTGATGGTGTGCACATTCGTCTCACACTGACGCGTGGGATTAAAGTGACGTCGGGAATGGATCCTCGGCTCAATATATCGGGGCCAACACTGATCGTGCTTGCAGAACATAAGGCGCCAGTCTATGACAAGACTGGGCTGCGTCTCATTACCAGCTCATTTCGAAGATGTCGACCCGATATGCTCGATCCACAAATTCACCATGCCAACCTACTGAATTCTATTTTGGCAAAGATCGAAGCCAATGCTGCTGGTGCTGATGATGCAGTGATGTTGGACGTTCGTGACTTTGTGGCAGAAACCAATGCAACACATCTATTCCTTGTGAAAGACAATACTGTTTGTACCTCACACGTTGTAGCGTGTCCCGACGGAATTACCCGTGCTACGGTGCTCGAATTGTGTGAGCAAATGCAGATTGCTCACGAAGTTCGAGATTTAAAACTGAGTGATTTTTACGAAGCTGATGAAGTATTTTGTACGGGCACCATGGGTGAGTTGGCGGCTGTGGTGGAAATCGATGGCCGTATGATTGGTTCGGGGCAATGCCCAGAGAGCGGAAGTATGACGGCACGTCTGAGTCAGGCTTACTTTGAATTAACATCACATCAAGGAACTGTGATTGCATAGCAAACAATACGTTGCAGCAATGAGTGAACCGTTATGAGAACAGATGACCATTCAAGCCGAATCGATCCGAACTTAATTGCTGTTGCACGTGGTGAGCGACCAGCCGATCTGCTGCTTAAGGGAGGTCGAGTTGTCAATGTGTTTACACGGACCATTGATCCAGTGCAGATTGCCATCTATGGGCAACGAATTGCTGGGGTTGGGCCGGATTATAACCAGGCCAATGAAGTCATTGATCTAAACGGCGCCTTCGTGGCACCCGGTCTCATCGATGCCCACATGCATGTTGAGTCGACGCAGATGCGCCCATCTGATTTCTGTCGGCTGGTGGTGCCACGTGGTATGGCAGGCGCGGTCTTTGATCCGCATGAGATAGCGAATGTGTTGGGCATCGAGGGCATACGATTTCTGATGCAGGATGCCATCGGTATTCCGATGAACTGTTTCTTTGCTGCGTCCTCATGCGTGCCAGCATCACCGTTAGAATCTTCAGGCACGACGTTGCTCGCCGAAGATCTCGCGCCTTTGTTTGATGAACCGCAAATCATTGCACTGGCCGAGATGATGAACTTCCCTGGTGTGGTTCATGCAGATCCAGATGTGCTTGCTAAGGTTGCACTAGGCCTTAAACATGGCATTGTCGATGGGCACTGTCCGCAGCTACGTGGCCTTGAACTTCAGGCCTATCTTGCAGCTGGCATCTCCTCTGACCACGAGTGCACAACGGCTGTAGAAGCACAGGAAAAGCTTGCTGCAGGCATGCGTATTTATATTCGTGAAGGAAGTGCGGCGAAGAACCTTGAGGCGCTCTTGCCAATGGTGACCCCAGCCAATGCTTCCAGGATCAGTTTCTGTACCGATGATCGTGACCCAGTGGCCCTGGACGAAGAGGGGCACCTTGATCATGTGGTTCGCAAAGCCATTGATCTGGGGCTCGATCCCGCGACGGCCTTAGCGATGGGCTCTCTTCATACGGCAGAGCACTATCGTTTGACAGATTATGGAGATCTTTTTGTCTTTGATGATCTCAAGACAATCAAAGCATCTTTGGTGTTGCATCACGGACAGTTGGTGGCACGCGACGGCAGATTGGTGTCAGAATTGCCGGCACAAAGAGAAATTCCATCACACATGCTGAACACGGTTGTGTTACCCCGTGATCTTGCTGAAGCTTCCTTTACAGTGCAGGCTTCTTCAGGGATTGAGCGGATGAAAGTTATTCATATGCAACCTGGCCAGATTGTGACTGGTGCGATGGAAGCAAAGCCAGTTATTGTTGATGGTCAAATTGTGGCTGATATGAGTGCAGATGTTCTTAAGGCGGCCGTCATCGAGCGGCATCACGGTACAGGAAATATAGGCCTGGCCTTCGTTCACGGATTTGGTATCCAAAGCGGGGCTTTGGCCAGCACCGTTGGGCATGATGCACATAACCTTGCCGTGGTTGGTACCAACGACGCAGATATGCTGTGCGCTGCCCAAACGCTGCTTGAGACACAAGGTGGTCAGTGCATTGTGAAGGATGGCCAGGTTTTGGCAGTCGTACCTCTGGCTTTGGCGGGGTTGATCTCGGTTGAGTCAATCGAATTGCTGGTGCAGAGTCGAAAGGCACTTGCTAAGGCGTGTGATCAAATTGGTTGCACACTGCCAGATCCGACCATGGCGTTGAGCTTCATGCCGTTGTCTGTGATCCCACATCTTAAGTTGAGTGATCAAGGCCTTGTCGACGTTGATCAGTTTCAAGTTGTGGACATTGCTCTTTGACGCAATTCAAGTGTCGCCGTATAGGGGCCAAGAAATTTCCGGCGGTTATCAGAGATCCACCAGAGCTGAATCAAAAGAGTAACCGTGACACCAGTAAGGAAGCCCAAGAAAACATCGCTCATGAAGTGTGCTTCCAGCACCACTCGGGTGGCTCCGACAACAGCCGCAATGAGAACCCAGAGTGGTCCGAGGCGATGATTCATAAGCCAAAAGACAGTGCACGCTGTTGCAATGGTGGTGGCATGGCCAGATGGGCAACTGTTGTAGTCATAACTGATTTTGAAAAATTGGAATCCGTAGATCCCTTCTTCAAGAAATAAACTTGGTCGAACGCGCCCAACAATGATCTTGATTAGTGGCACGAGGAGTCCTGAAAGAATGATGGACAAGAGGCCAAACCAAGCCCAGGCTGCAATCGCTTCAAAACGCCCAATTCGCGCTGCAATTAATAGGGCGAGAAAGACCGCAATCCATGGTTCCGTGCGACCAAAGAAAGTCAAAAATTCCGCGACAATGATGGTCGGCCTGGTTTTGAGAAGATAGGTGGCTTGAGTCACTGCTTGATCGGCGAAAAACCAACTGAATAAAGCTGCTGCAATCAACGTGACTGCGAGAACGTAGAAGGCGACACGATTGCGGTCATTTTCAAGATACGCGCTCTTCAGCCAAAGCGGGAGGGAAGAAAGCTGGTTGTTGAATTTAGTCATCAGTATCTCGTTGTGAACCTATGGCGATTCAACTTCAATCGTAACCACTGCATCTGGGGTGCCTTCCACTGGTCCGCCTGTAGCAGCAATAGAACACACCACGAAGTGCAATGGATCTCTTACGCCATTGCGAGAGGGTAGCGCCCGGACAACGGCATTTTCAAAAGCAGTTTGGATATCGAGTGTGGCCGCTCGACCAGTAAAACGTATTGCATCCGGATCAACTGGACAGAGATCGACTAATGGTATTCGCGATGGTTGATTAAGGGTGCCTTCTTGTACAGCGACACTATGAGTGAGTTGTTGTTGTAAAGTTGTCGGAGGCATGTCAGACTTGGTATGAGTGACTGGGGCCATCAAGATCGTCACGCGCATGGTGCCTGAAACAGGTTCCCAAACACCGAAGATTCTCTGGATCGATGCTGCGGGAAAATCATTGGCGGGCATGTCTGCATCCATCGCATCTTGTAGCGCCGATTTATATGCATGCTCTAGATAGCCAGAAGCCGCATAACCAAGAAATGGTGATTCATTCGTAGCACGATTAAGGGGCAACGTTAGCCACTTGGCGCTTGTTTGCGTGTTTTGCTGTACGCCATCCATAGGCGAGCACCCAGCGCCAACGGCAGTCAGTAGCAGTAGTAGAGGAGACCACTTTGATATGCCAACGAGTCCATACATTCTTTTGAAACGCCGCTTTCGTCTCTGGGAGAGGTGCCTTTGAAGCATTGGAGTGGAATGCATACGCACTTTATCAACCCTCCAGGAATCGTGGCTGGTTCCATGCACGGACCCCTGGCTTTCTCGGACGGCAGATATTTGCCTGGATAAGGGCTAGGATTTGGCTCGTGGATATGAGAGAATCCTTAAATCGAGCAGGATGCCTCTTTGATCGCAGTAAGGTGACATTTGATGGCTTATCTTGAGATTACCAGATCAGGAACCATGGGACTTATTCCAACGGTCGCAACGGCGGCGAGCGATCATTCCCACCAACGAGGTGGTGTCGAGCGAGCCAATCTCGATGGTGGTCCCGCATCAGTTGGTAGACATGTCCATAACTTGATTGTGCTCAATGATCAGGATGTCAGTCGGCATCACTGCATCATCGATCAAGAAGGCAGCGCTTTTACGTTACGTGATCTCGAATCTCATAATGGGACACGTGTTAATGGCGCTATTTTGGAAGAGCCAACGCGATTGCATGATGGTGACATCATTACAGTTGGACAAACAGTCATGAAGTTTATTGATCGATCTGTCTGGAAGAGAGTGATCGGAGATCGCACGTGACATGGCGTGCCTAGTGGTTGATTTAACTTCTTTTGGTTCGCCTCATGAATAGCCAATGATCAGTCATGTTGAACTAAAAACATCTGGCCAGGGTCTTTACGAGATGACGCAGGAGATTCGTCAACTGGTCAAGGCTTCCGGCATCAAAGAAGGTGTTATGACGGTCATGGTGCAACACACTTCAGCAAGCCTCACGATCCAAGAAAATGCTGATCCTACTGCCAGGCATGATCTTGAGCAGTGGTTCGAACGTCTGGTGCCAGAGAACGATCCGCTCTACAAACACACGTGTGAAGGGCCAGATGACATGCCAGCCCATATCAAGTCGGCACTCACAGATGTTTCACTTTCGATCCCCATTGTCGAAAGTGCGCCAGCGTTAGGGACTTGGCAAGGCGTTTATCTTTGGGAGCACCGCAGTCGACCTCATCATCGTAAAATAGTGATTCACCTACATGGTGATTGACGCCATGGCAAAAGCGATCCAGGATGCCCCTATGTTTATTGAATGTGATAACTGCAGTAAGACTTTTGAGCCCTCCGGACTTGCCCCGGGTGCTGATCGTACGGCTTGCCCGCATTGTGGCGACATCAACAGACTACCTTCCAGTCAGCAGTCGGCTGCCACGACCTCAAGAAGGAAAACTCAAGATGCTCAAGAGCGGCAGTTACTGCAATTAAGACGAGCGATGTTTCGAGCTCGCCCCGTTGCTTTCTCGCTGATGATCTTGCTGCTCGTGTTTTCAATTGCAGCTGGTATTTATGGCATCGCCGCAGACGACGAGGCTTCGTGGCTCCGTGATGTCGTGGGTTATCTTGGTGTTTTCGGGATTCTTGGTGGCGTGATTTGGTGGGGGGTGTGGTACCTGGGGCATCTTTCTGAATCTGTCAAGGTGACAACTCACCGAACCATGCATCGAAAAGGGCTGCTTTCACGTCATACCAATGAAGTACTGCACTCTCATGTCCGCAATTTGAGAATTGAGCAAAGTTTTTTCCAGAGGATCACTGGGATTGGTCGGATTGTGCTCGACTCGTCGGCCGGTGGTGGGGACCCGACCGCTGAGATTAGTGTTCCTGATGTGCCCCAGCCGTTTGAGGTCAAAAAGATTATTGATCAGCACCGCGGCCTGA
>CALCOW010000318.1 GCA_937899935.1 uncultured Phycisphaerae bacterium | reverse complement strand
ACATGGTGTGCCAAAGCCGGCTAAGAATTGTGAGAAGTCGCTAAGTCCAACAGACCCATTTCCATCAAAGTCGCCGACACATGGCGGATCGATGGTACAGCCGGTGCAGCCATCGCCATCTTCACTATTTCCATCATCACACTCTTCGCCATTTTCGACCAGACCATTTCCACAGAAGGGTGGTGAAGCAGCTGCTGGCAAACGTAGGGTAAAGATCCCAGACTTGCACCTTAAATTTATGCTCAAAAAGTCACTGTTGTGCCAATACACATCGCCGGCGAAGACAAAAGTACGTTCTGGTATGGGAAGTTCTGCCGTAGCTTGCCCATAGTTCCCAAAAGCACGGGCTCGTCCATCTTCACCTCCAGAGCCTCGTATGAACGAAAAGGGTGGCGAGCTAACTCCACTGCGCTCTCGTAGAAATGAATACTCTGTGTAGCAAGGCCCAATGCCCGCCTCGCAAAGCGCTATGAGCCCTGCATAGTTGACAGCCGGATGACAGTCGAACTTAGCCAAGGCGTTAGCATCGCCACTCAGTTCATGTTCAACATAGGCGCCTGCGGTTTCATCCCAGACATGGGCACGAAGTCCATCACCCTCTTGAATCCAGGCAACTACCTCCGCCGTGCGATCGAAGATAAAAACAAAGTCGTCTTGGTATTTGCTGTCATTCGTGCCATCGCCCTCGAGACGACAATACACAGCCACGTCGCCGTAGGAACTCAGTGCAAAGAAAGGATAGTATGAGTCTGGCGGTGAACTAGATCTTTTGCCGAGCTGCGCAATTTTGCGTTGTAGTGTGGTGCCATCTTTGAAATTGACCGGTCTGAGCGTTTCGTCGGTGTTGGGGCCGTTGCCAGGTTCTAAAATAATAACTTGCTCTTCACCTGATTGGCCTCGTTTCACGAAGACGCCCTGGCTGTTCGGGATGTTTGAGGCGTCTGCGGCTGTGAAAGCAACGTCGTTGGCGGCATTGATCAAGGCGTGAAACTGATCGTAAGTTGCCACTTGGTTGCTACAGTTCGCGGAGCAGAGCTTAATGGAGGCAAAAAAGTCATCTTGGGAAGCTGCGTCATAAACAACCACGGCGAGGTCGCCTTGGGGTGACAATGACAAGATGGCGTGTCCGACATCTTCGGTTTCAAGTGCCTGAATGTTGCAACGAAACGCGATCTGGCCTGCCTTGTTGATGCTGATCGTGCGTAGCTGTGAGCTATTTGGTTCGTCCTCATAATCTCCAAAGTTGGGAAGCCCGATTTGCGTAATCTTGTAGTAACTGTTCTTGTCTTCAAAGAAAAACGCATCACCAGTTTGAACGCGCAATTCTGCCTTGCCGTCTGCCGAAGAAAGATCCAGTGAATAGAGGCCGCTGATGATCGATTCAGTCGGTTTCGTCCAATGCACAAGAAAGGCAGCCGTGGTTGTGCTGATCACATTCAGGCGCGGTAGATATCTGGTGTAGTCTTCGTCTAAGCCTTGCGGAGAGTCATCAAGAGTAATCGGCGTGTCGATGCAACCGCTTTGCTCTGGTTGCTTGAGAATAAGTGCATCGCTTTGTTGGTTGAGTACCAACGCTCGACCCTCGGCGGCATCAAAGGTCGGCATGCCTGTCGTGTCCGCGATTGGAAAAGAAAGGACTGATCGGTCTGGGTGTGGAAAGGAGCCTAGATCACACTGGCCGTCAATCGAAACTTGACCATCGCCAGAATTCCCGATAGCCCAATAAAGTGTCAATGGCACTGGATGATCAGTGAGCACGGGGTAAAAAGCGCTGAACAAGAGGTTACTTCCACCGTTCCATAGAACGGTCAACTCATTGGCTACGATGGAGGTGTTGGTGGGTGATGCGCCTATTAAAAAGTCGGCAGTTCCGGAGTCTGGTTCTGGATCTGCCTCTTTATAACGGTTAAATGCGATCGCGTAGCTGCCATTAGGCCCATGGTTAATACTTGGCGGCGGACCATACCAGTAGCCGGTGACGTATTCGGCGGAAGTTGTATCTTGAAACAGAGGTACATTGTCACCATCGATCAGCTGCAGGCGCGAAGACTCTTCTTGTCCATGAGCCAAGGCGGGCAATGAGACCAAGATGGCAGCCAGTACCTTTGCGGTCGTTGCTGTTCGAGTGAGGGGCATAACTGTTGTCCTTGCGATGGGGTGGTCGGATCTCAAGTCGATTGGATATGCTGCTCTAGACAAGACCATCTATCGTTCGAGCGCATGGGATCAATCGTGGTTCGACCTGATCGAAACCATCGCCCCTACGTGCGTACGAATATTGGCTTTTGGGGACCAATAAGAGCAACCTCTTCCTATTCCTCAGCCTGTGGCGTTTTCCTCTGGGTCACCACAGGCCTTTGGCCCCACCCACATCTATATATATAGATATGACAGTTCTTCCCAACTGGCTAAGGAAAAAGGGCTACTTTCAAACGAAATAAGTGAGTGTTTACTTAAGGGCCACTTTCAGGGGTCCTAAGACGAGAAAGGGGTGGTGCAGAGGCCCAAGTTGCCAGGCCGATCACTGATTTCTTAACGGGCAAGCCCCACACGAGTTTTTGATCCGGGAAACCGTTTTCTGCTTCTGCATTGCTATTTTGATTGGTTTAGGGTCGGCGCTTTGCAGAGATTTGCTTAGAATTTCCCCCTTGGGAGAGTAGGCCCTTAGACGAAATCGCTGAAGAGACGATTTGAGCGTGTTGGGGCCATTGAGGGATACCTTGAAGAGGAAGGAAGATTAATGGGGCTTACACAGAGAAGTGCATTTGTTGTGTTTGGTTTGTTGGGTGGCATTGTTACAGCAGCACCTGCAGCAGCCGACTTGTTATTGGTGCAGGACGCGAGTTTTCAAGTGGACTCAGGTCTTCAGATTCTGAACAACGGCGTTCCGACCAGCGACGAACATAGCCAGAGTGGTGATCAAAACAACAACCCATTTAATGCGAACGTAGCTGCTGAAGCATCGATTCCGGGTCAGCTCACTCTTAATTCATCAGCACAACTCGGCGCCAACTGGGGGGCAAGTAACATAGGCGCTGGTGGTGGGGCTGATTTCACTTCATCTGACCAACTATCAAGTGGACAGTTCGTCAGCTTAAGTACGAACTCAACTCTGTCGATCACCTTTCAAGTGCAGACGGATGCCACCTATGAGTTGATTGGCCAGATCTCTTCGTCATTCAACTCATCTGCTAGCAGTGAAATGTCATTGATCAACTTTGACACTTCTGCAGTCTTGCATGACGTTACATCTGAAGTCCCATTCTCATTTTCAGGTACTTTGTCAGCTGGGGTTAACTACCAGTTAGAAGCCCGTGCTAATGTTTTTCTTGATACCTACCCAGGGTTTCTGGAAAATCTAGAAGCTCAATTTAATTTCAATATGGAACTCACGGCGGTTCCGGCCCCTGGAGCTTTCGGACTCTTCTTGCTTTCGGGCATCATGGGTCGGCCAAAACGTCGTCGTTGATTAACCAAAGCGTTTGTCAATACATCAACCATTCTGCAACAACCCCTGCTGAATCAGGGGTTGTTTGTTAAAAGCAGATGTGGCGACTCGAACGCCGAGTCCGGGGTGTGTGAGATCACGGTGCTTAGCGGCCCTCAGTAAAACCGATGTCATGAATA
>CALCOW010000317.1 GCA_937899935.1 uncultured Phycisphaerae bacterium | reverse complement strand
AACAGTGCGATGAAGGCAACAAGACAAGGCATATAGGTATTATGGTGACTGGCTGGCCTTGAGACAAGGCCCACGGAAAGGTACGCTGGCACCTAACAAAGCCCCCCACTGCGAATTGGACTGTATAAAAGATGTTGCTTATAGCAAACGACTTAAACGCCTATATTCCTGTTGGCATTTTGCTTTTAATGGCAGTTGCATTCCCAATTATCAACCTCATTGGCACCAGCCTGCTCGGCCCAAGTCGACGTGGCAAAGAAAAAGATGCGGCCTACGAATCGGGGATGACGCCCATTGATACGGCTCGAAAACGATTCAACGTAAGGTTTTATATTCTGGCAATGACTTTTCTGGTCTTCGATGTCGAGATCATCTTCCTGTACCCCTGGGCCGTGAGCTATACCCAGTTAGACCCACAAAGTGGTGAGGCCTCATTATTTCTCGGACGTATCTTGTTTTTCATCGCAACCTCTGTCATCGCATACATATACGCGTGGCGCAAGGGTGTTTTCCGCTGGGAGTAACCAGCCCCCTAGCCAAACCAACTCCTCGCAAGGGCGTTTCTGAAGACGCTAGCAGGGTTTCTCACTTTTAAGAACCACTTCCGACAAGGCCTGCACCCTCTGGACTGGCTCTGCCGTATTGATAGATGTGGAGATGCCAACACCGCTCTCTCCCTCGTCATATCTTGCGGTTGGCATCACTGGAGCAGGGAGCTCAGGATCATGTCCAAGCTGTTCACCAGCCGATCGGTTGTTTCACAGCGACACTCAGATAAACGTGGCTTGAAACCTATCACCCAAAGAGGTCAACAAAATGTTGGCCGGCAGATTCTGGTTATTGATGATGAACCACTGCTCTGCCAACTCATTCACGACTACCTAAAACCACTCGGTTTTAGAGTCCTTCTCGCTGGCAGTGGCCGTGACGGATTGAGAATGGCCCGGCGCCATGAAGTGCATGCGATCATTCTCGACATCAATCTTGGTGATATGACAGGTTTCGATGTGATCGCCATTTTAAAGAGGCGTGTCAATACGAGAGATATTCCAGTTATCGCGTTTACAGGTCTTGCTCAGGAAGATGAGCGAAAAGCTATTCTTGCCGCTGGCTGTAACCACTACGTCAGAAAGCCAATCCATCTCAGTAAGCTAGCCGCTATTGTTTCTAGAGCTGCATCGAAGTGATAAATTGATGTGCAGGACGATTTGGTCTGCTAGCATTGACGGCCTCTGACATGAGGAGCTTTCAAATGGACCACACAGCGGAACGAATTACTCGGCTTGAATGTAGGATTGACCAATTACAAGCTAGCAATCGACGTCTTAAGACAGGCGTGTTGATTGTGGGCGCCTTGTTTGTTCTTGGCACAGCGATAGGTGCGACGCGGTTAGCACCAAGTGGCTCTGGAGCGACACCAGACAATCCACTGTACGTGCTGCCGGTTGATCAAAACGGCAATCTTTGTACCAGGGGCGGCTCCGTCAATGTCAATACCATTGTTACTGATTCGCGCGACGGTAATTCTTCGTACGAATAACAAGGCATCTCCGGTGAATACGGCGATAACTTATCACCGAAGAGGTGGGTACATGTGACTGTTACGTAAACCTTGTAAGGCCTCATCCACGAGCAGAAGTCGCTCAGCCGCATCGACGACGGCACCGTAGAATTGCATGGCGCTGCCCTTTAGTTGGCCTGTCTGTATCTGCCGCGGAATATTGACCAAAAGTCCATCCAACATCACACGCTGTAATTGGATTGATTCTTCCCGCACGACTGCCTCGAGCTTGCCACGCCGAATGAGTTCGAAGACCAAGAGATCTTGCTGAACATTTAAGTTGCCAGAGCGTTCGCAATCGGGATAGGGTGGCCTTAAAAGCAGGTAACTAAAGGCCGCAGGATTTCGATCGTAGAAGCTGAGCGTAATTCGAATCCAACCTCTCAGAAGGTCGGCAAAGGATCCCCCCCTTTCCAAGAGGGCGGTTTTTTCACGAATGAGCTTGGCGGCTATCCGTTGGTAAGACTCTTGGAGCAGATCATCCTTACCAGGAAAATGGCGATAGATGGCACCCTCGGTCACACCCGCTTTACGTGCAATAGCGCGAATTGAGATGTTTCGATCCCTTCCCTCTGAACTGAGGTCAATAGCCGCTCCAATGAGGCGGTCTTTGGTAGAAACAGCGGGTACAAGATTCTCTGGTTGGTATTCGGGGACTGCGGTCATTGAACAGCTCCAATGAAAAGATGGAGATCCAGCCGGCGCAGAACTGAAAGTGGTTTTTGGTGATCGAACGCAAGTAGCTGCGATCAGAGATGTGGATACTCTCGGTACGCAGCCCGAAGCGCTAGGTTCGTATTGAGGAAAGGATCTCCTCGGGATTTGAGCTTTTAGGCCATTTTTGGGGACTCAGGGAGCCTTCTGCCCCCTGAGAGCCTCGCCAACACAATAAGCTCAACTCCGTGGGTGTTAAATAGAGGCCCGCCTTGTTCAGATGCATCCACCACCACCCGGGCAGTCTGGATTACACTGAGACATGCAGTACTGCCCCACGGCTTCGATGCCGAGTAGGTTCACCGTGAGGCTGTTCAGGCAGGAAGAAAGCCGGGCTTATCACCTTGAGTGACTCACGTAATGGATCATTGTTCGTCGTAGGCGGTGCCGAAGATCGGGAAAACAGCCGAAGAATTCTGCATAGTTTTGTGCAGACCTCTGGTGGTGACCAAGCTCGAATCGCTGTGGTTGCAACTGCATCCACTATTCCCGAAGAGCTTCTGGAAGAATACAGCTCAGCATTCACTGCTCTAGGGGTCAAGGACCTCGAACTTGTCTATCACGAGCACCGTGTAGATGCGGAAAACCCAAAGGGACTTGAAGTTCTTAAGAATGCCACTGGTGTTTACTTCACTGGCGGTGACCAGCTTAAATTGGTCACCTTATTAGGCGGTACTGCCTGGGCTCGGGTACTCCACGAGCAATACCATCAAGGAACGCATATTGGCGGCACAAGTGCTGGCGCTTCGGCAATGAGCACGGTCATGATTGCTCGGGGAACCTCAAGCCGTACGCCTCGACTCTCCTCAGTCAGACTTTCGCCAGGGTTGGGCATTCTTCACCGCGTTATTGTCGATCAGCATTTTCAGGAGCGGCATCGACTTAATCGACTCATAGCGGCAGTGCTCCGAAACCCGTATATGCTTGGATTCGGTATTGATGAAAATACCGCCTTCATTGTCGATCCCTCAGGGAACGTCAACATCGTTGGAAATGGCACTCTCACTGTAGTAGATGCCTCAGATCTCATACACTCTAATATCCCGGAGATCCGGGAATCGGACCCCATTGCATTTGCCGGGGTCAAGCTACACATCCTGGCTGAAGGGTGGGGAATTAATATCCGGGATCAGCGGGTGGTCCTACCGAAACACAATAATCCCAGTTCGCAAGCACCTGATAGTCCAGTTAACTGACGGAGCGAGTCCAATGAAGATTCTCGATATTCACGCACTTCGCGGCCCCAACATTTATCACAACAAGCCCTGCATCATCATGCGGCTAGACCTTGAAGAAATGGAACAACGTCCCAGTGACACCATTCCTAACTTCCGTGAACGCATCGAGAAAATCATCCCTTCACTGATCGAACACAGGTGTAGTGTTGGACAACGCGGTGGATTCCTCCAGCGTGTCGAGGAAGGCACCTGGATGGGTCATATCATGGAGCATGTGGCGCTTGAGCTCCAAACACTCGCATCCATGGATGCAGGTTTTGGAAGAACACGCGAGACAGCAACGCCCGGCGTCTACAACGTGGTCTATCGGTACATTGAAGAGAATTGTGGGATCTACGCTGGTGAAAAGGCTTTCGAACTCATTGAGCTGCTCGCTGATTCTCGAGAAAGTGAATTCAATATCGATGAGGTCATTCAGCACCTCAAAGAACTGCGAGAACGCTACCAACTAGGGCCATCAACCAAGAGCCTTGTTGATGAAGCAATTCGTCGTGGTATCCCATGGATTCGACTGAACAATCGCTCTTTGGTCCAGTTGGGCCATGGTTCTCAACAAAGGCGAATACAAGCCACCACGACGAATCAAACCTCGATGATTGGTGTTGAGATTGCCTGTGACAAAGATTCGACCAAACAACTGCTTGGTGATTCAGGTGTACCAGTACCCGTCGGCGAAGAAGTCCAATCATTGCGTGGCGCTCTGAGCGTGGCTCATGATGTTGGCTACCCAGTGGTCGTCAAGCCCAGCAATGGCAATCATGGCAAGGGCGCGACAATCGGGATTGTCGACGATGAGTCACTCGAACGGGCATTTGATGTGGCCAAAGAGTATTCCCGCTATGTCATTGTTGAGAAGAAACTCGAGGGCTATGACTTCCGTGCACTGGTGATCAACCACCAATTTGTCTCAGCTGCTCAGCGTGTGCCCGCCCATGTTATGGGTGATGGCAAGAACACGATTGAACAATTAGTCGATTTAGTAAATCAGGATCCACGGCGTGGATTTGGTCACGAGAAGGTTCTCACTGAACTCGCTATTGATGCAATGACCGAAAGGCTCCTGCTGCATCAAGGCCTGGCGCTTGACTCTGTGCCTGATAAAGGCCAAATGATCGTCCTTAAATCAACTGCCAATCTCTCAACTGGTGGAACTGCTGTGGATGTGACTGATCGTGTGCATCCCAACAACGTCGCTATCTTTGAGAGAATTAGCCGCATCATTGATCTTGATATTTGTGGCATAGACATCATCGCCGACAACCTGGAAGAACCACTTGATCGAATTGATGGTGGTGTCATTGAAGTTAATGCCGCACCTGGTTTCCGGATGCACTTAGCTCCAAGTGATGGCATTGGCCGCAATGTTGCTGAACCTGTCATTGATATGCTTTTCCCAGATGGCAATGATGGGCGAATTCCAATCATCGCGTTGACAGGCACCAATGGAAAAACAACAACGACTCGTTTGATGTCCCATGTCATGCATTGTCGTGGTTATCACGTCGGCTACACCACTTCAGATGGTGTTTACATCGACAATCAATGTGTGATGAGCGGTGACATGACAGGCCCCTTCTCAGCACAGGCCGTCCTCAAAGACCCGATGGTCGAATTCGCTGTACTTGAGTGTGCCCGCGGTGGCCTGATTCGACGAGGACTTGGTTTCAGTTCTTGTGATATCGGAATCGTTCTCAATATTGCCGAAGATCATCTTGGCATGAATGACATTCATAGCTTAGATGACCTCGCCCGGGTCAAGCGTGTGATTGTTGACGTCGTACGCCCATCGGGCTGGGCCATTCTGAACGCGGACGATCCATATGTTGCCGCCATGGCTGACTACAGCAAGGGACGCGTCACCTATTTTTCAATGGATCCTGAGAATGAAATCATCCGTGAACAGTCTCAAAATGGTGAGGTCAGTTGTATCTATGAAAATGGATACATCACGATCCTCAATGGGCAATGGATGATTCGTGTGATCAAGGCCACAGAAGTACCACTGACCATGGATGGCCGAGCCCCATTTATGATTCAGAATGTGCTGGCTGTCACACTGGCAGCTTTCCTCCGAAAAATTAAGCCGGCTGATATCGGCAATGCACTTAGAACTTTCGTCCCCGGATTCGCAACAACACCGGGTCGACTCAACAGAATGCAGATAAATGACATAGAAATTCTCGTCGACTTTGCTCACAATCCTGCGGGCTATCGAGCATTGGGTAGCCTCATCGAGCGAATTTCAGCGAAACGAAAAATTGCCACGATCAGCGCTGTTGGTGATCGCCGCGACGTAGATATTCAGGACATCGGCAAGCTCGCTGCCGGCATGTTCACTGATATTGTGATTCGTGAATCCAAGAAATATAGACGTGGCCGAGAGCCAGGCTCAATTGCCGCTCTGCTCAAGAAGTCAATTATTGAAAGTGGTTTTGATGCTGCTCATGTTCAAGTCGAAGAAGATGAACGTGATGCTGTACACAAGGTACTTTCGATGGCCGATCCCGGTGACTTAGTAACGATTATTGCAGACGATATTTCCATGTGCCAAGATGAGGTTGAGAAGTTCCGCGAACAGGTGGAACCGAATCGAGCCACACGTGAGGATATTCCTAATCTCGTTCGCAATGCGGCCGCCACACCATCACCAGAACCAGTACCTGAGGTCGCCAAGTAATTAAGGATTAGCAAGAAAACGCTGGTCTCTCGATGACCCAGCCAACTTGGTCATAGTACATCTCAATGGTTTTCATGTACGGGGTCGCTTCACTCAGATGATCACCACAAGCAACGAGCAACTTAACTAAGTTGTGAAAGTCTGCAACAGCTATGTACTCAAGACCGACTGTTGCCCGATCTGGTGCTTCGGATTCAACTTGGGCGAGATCACTCTGGTTATGATAATTCCCAAGCGGGAGGCAAACGCATGTGGCGTCATAGCCATATGAAAAGAAGACTGTTGCCTCACATGTCCCGCCTGGCATAAGTTTACGTTGATAGTTAAAAGAAACATCTGACTTCGTTAACTCAGCCGCAACTTGCGCCACGCCAGCGGTTAGTTCAGGAGAGAATGTAGAAACCTTATCACCCACTCGCACAATGGGACCACCCCCTATTGGTGAATCTGGAAAGCTACGTGAATTCTCAAGCGTTAGCATCTGGGCTCCCGAAGGAATCCAGCCCAACTTGCAACTCGCTGTGGCACCAATAAAGCCAACTTCTTCTGCCCTGGTCAACAATACATGAATACCTTGACCACCAGTGGCTTCTCGCAACACATCCAGAGCACAAAGCGCTGCTGCGACTGCCGCAAGATCATCGCAAGCATTTGTATGCAAAATACCTTCATCATCAATATATTGTTCTGGTAAATCCCAGGTGCCAACCGTTCCTAAGGGAACCTCGATTGGATTATTGAGGCGTACTTCACACTGACGCAGTGGTTCACTATCTTG
>CALCOW010000316.1 GCA_937899935.1 uncultured Phycisphaerae bacterium | reverse complement strand
TGAGATCATCAACATGCAGATTTCTGTGTTCACCTGAAAGGTTTACAACGCCTTCGAGGTCTGCGTATGCGGCGTATACGATTGGCACGGCATGGCCCTCGGAAAGAACCAAGCGATCAGAGGTGGGATAACGCGGATGATCTGGTAACCAACGCATCGAGTGATAAAGCAAGGTTGTGACAATGTGGCCTAAGCTCAGTGCCGAGGTTGGGTGGCCACTGCCCGCTTGACTGCACATGTCGAGAACGAGATGGTCGAGCTGAATAGCCTTCGAATCAACAGCAGCTTTAAAGGACATGGCAACCTCTCACTAGAAACAACGGGTCACAAGACAGCAAAATCAATGCGGAAGCCTGGAGTATCCCAGGAAGCCTCTGTCGCTGCAATGGCCTGGAATGCCCCTGCATCGCATGCAGCACCTGAAAAGGCTGTCCAATCTCATTCTGGGCCAATGGCCGAATGCCCGCACCGGCCCGCCTGAATAGCTCCTCGTGGTAGACTCCCCCTCACGAAGACTTGAAACATGAGGAAGAAAAGAACATGAAGGTCATCTGCGATCGCACTGCTCTGGAAGATGCTGTTGCCTTGGTCGGCAGCGTCGTGGCCACTCGTACACCCCAGCCCGTACTGCATTGCATGAAGCTCACTGCAGCCAATGGCCGTCTCTGCCTAGCTGCGACTGATCTTGAGGTTGGTCTGCGCTTGAGCCTAGATGATGTTCAAATTGATGATCCAGGTGAAGCACTGGTTCCTGCCGACAAGCTTGCGCAAATTGTCCGGGCCAGCGAAGACCCAACGCTGACTCTTGAGACCGACGGCAACACCATGCATATCCGTGGTAGCGACTCTCACTTCAAAATCTTCGGTTTAGACCCCAAAGAAGCACCGGAGGTACGCAACTTCGATAGTGAGACCGTTGATTGCCAGATTGATGGACCTTCGCTTCGAACCTTGATTACACGCACCCTGTTCGCTGCGGCCAACGAGCACAGCCGCTATGCCATCAATGGTGTGCTTTTTGACCGTGAGGGTGGCAAGTTGAAACTTGTGGCGACCGATGGACGTCGGCTGGCCATTGCCCGCGGACAATGTGATGGAGACGGTGCCCAACAACAGTGCATTGTCCCCAGCAAGGCACTGACTCTACTCAACAAACTCGTTGGCTCTGAGAAAGGCACCATTATTCGTGTTTGCCTCGAAGAGAGCCAAGTCATCTTTGGTATTGGTGCAGAGGAATCATTCGCGACATTAACAAGCAACCTTGTGGAAGGTTCATTCCCACCCTATGAAGATGTGATACCAAAAGAACAAGACAAACGTGTCACCTTCAATAAATCATCGCTTTTTAGTGCCATTAAACGTGCCGCCCTTCTGACGAACGAAGAGTCACGCGGCGTACGACTACATTTTGAAGGCAATACTTTGACACTTCGAAGCCGCGCTCCAGAAATGGGCGAAGCTGAGGTTCAGTTAGATTCGATCTCCTATGAAGGTGATCCAGTAGAGATTGGCTTTAATCCAAACTTCATTACTGATGCGCTTCGTGTTGTTGATACAGACGAGGTGATGGTTGAGCTTAAAGCACCAAACAAGCCTGGTGTATTACGCACCGGAAACGACTTCACCTACGTGATCATGCCGGTCAATCTATAGACGTTTTCATCGTCGCGATGATTGATTAGTCCTTGGCGGCCATCATGCAGCACATATCAACGCATCGAGTGGCGTAACCAACTTCGTTGTCATACCAAGAAATGATCTTGAAGAAACGGTCATTGAGTTCAATGCCGGCAGTGGCGTCAAAGATGCTGCTTCGGGTATCACTTATAAAATCGCTAGAAACAACAGCCTCTTCGGTGTAACCAAGCACACCCTCCATCGCTCCATTCGCCGCTGACTTCATGGCCGCATTGATCTCGTCTAAGCTTGTCGCCTTTTCGGTTTTAAAGGTCAGGTCAACAACTGAGACATCTGCTGTTGGAACACGGAGTGACATTCCAGTGAGCCGGCCTTGCAACTCTGGCAAACAAAGTGCAACGGCCTTCGCCGCACCTGTCGAAGCAGGAATGATATTCAAATAACCATTCCGACCGCCACGTAGATCTTTCTTCGACGGGCCATCTTGCGTGGGCTGGGTCGCCGTTACCGAGTGACATGTTGTCATCAACCCTTCTGCTAAACCAAACGACTCATGAATGACCTTTGCAACGGGTGCCAAGCAGTTGGTTGTGCACGAGGCATTTGAAATCACGGTATCTTTCTTTGGGTCATACAAGTCATGATTCACCTTGTAGACAAAGGTTGGCACGAGCTCTGGCGTCTTGGTGGGTGCTGAGAGCAAGACACGTCGGGCGCCGGCTTCAATATGGAGCTGAGCCATTTCGCCACGTGTAAAAAGCCCTGTTGACTCGAGAACATAATCCACCCCAAGTTCCTTCCACGGCAGCTTATTAGGCTCTCGCTCACTGAGGCATTGTGTCTCTGCACCTTGGCAAGAGAACCCTTTGCTCGTCAGATCAATAGGCATTTCAAATCGTCCATGCATGGTGTCGTGGACCAGCATGTACTTCAGATTCTCTGGGGGGACCAAGTCGTTCACAGCGACAACTTCGATGCCACCATGTCGCATCGCGCTACGATAAAAGAGTCGTCCGATGCGACCAAATCCGTTAATGGCAACTCGAATAGCCATGTCATTCTCCTCAACGACTGACTCCAGTTGGAGCAAGCCAATTCCCATCAAACAGTGTTAGATTCCGGTGTCAGTTTCACTTTTCTGCCATGGAACATCTGGAACTCCATTTAGCCGATTTGCAGCACGCGCCATCGCAAACAGTAGATCACTGATTCGGTTCAAATAAACAAGGGTTAATTGGTTGATCGGCTCATGCCCGGCCAGCGTAACCACCAGGCGTTCAGCCCGCCGAGCAATGGTCCGGCATAAATGAAGATGTGCTGCCAAGCTTGTTCCGCCAGGCATCACAAAGTTTGTCATCACAGCGTTATCAACATCAATAATATCAATTTGGTTTTCAAGCCACCTGATATTTGACTCATCAATGCGATGCACTTTGTCTTCGTGCTGTGAATTACTTGGTGTTGCAAGATCAGCGCCTAAGTCAAACAGGCGGGATTGCATTGCTTCCAAAGACGATTTTAAACTGATGGCGGGGTTTCCATCAGACAAGATCGCTAGTGCCACACCAAGCGAAGCGTTGAGTTCATCGACGGTGCCATAGGCATTGACACGTAGGTCGTCTTTGCTTACGCGTTCAGCGCCGAAGAGTCCCGTTGAACCGTCATCACCAGTCTTTGTATAAAGCTTCATAAGGCAAACCTTTTGAAAAAATGTGTATCACACCAGTTCAGGGAAGGCTTCAGTCACCGTCGCAACAAGATCTTTGACATGGGAAACGGAATCATCCATCAAAGCACGTTCTTCAGCGTCCATGTCAATTTCAATGATCTTCTCAACACCATCTTTCCCCAGCACTGCGGGCACACCCACAAAGTAACCGCCGACGCCATACTCTTCTTCACAGAAAGCGGCGCAGGGTAAGATGCGACGTTTGTCTTTAATGATGGCCTCTGCCATCTGTACCGAGCCACTCGCCGGAGCGTAATAGGCGCTGGTACCCATTAATTTCACGATCTCGCCACCCCCGACCTTGGCTCGTTCGACACATGCATGAATGCGATCGGCTGGTAAGAGTTGGGTAATAGGGATGCCGTGAACAGAGGTATAACGTGGCAGTGGAACCATATCATCACCATGACCACCAAGTAGTAATGCTTGAATGTCCTCGACCGAGACATCGAGTTCCATCGCAATAAAAGCGCGGAAGCGAGCAACATCGAGACAGCCTGCTTGACCCATGATCTTGTGGGTTGGGAATCCCGTTGCTTTCCAGGCCGTATAAACCATGGCGTCCAGTGGATTCGAGACAACGATTAGTGCGGCGTCAGGCGAAAAGGTTGCGACCTTCTCAGAGACTTCTTTGACGATCTTTACATTCGTTGCGATCAAATCATCGCGACTCATACCGGGCTTACGTGGTAACCCCGCTGTAATGATGACCACCTCTGAACCGGCCGTCTCGGCGTAGTCGGACGTGCCGACCATCTGGCAATCGAAACCTTCGATTGGACTGGCGCAAAAAAGATCTAGGCACTTAGCCTTTGCAACGCCCTCTTTGTCAGGGATGTCTACAAGAACAATGTCACCAAGCTCCTTAACTGCTGCCCAGTGAGCACATGATGCTCCAACGTTTCCGGCGCCAATGATGCTAAGTTTCGGCCGAGCCATGCGAAGATTTCTCCTATCTCTTCAGAGCAATACATAAGGCCCTCGTCAACGATCGAGACACTGATCTGAAACCAGCGCCTCTAAAAACGAGGGCGGTGCGGAACGGGCAGACCGGCTTCTTCTCAGAAGCCTGATCTATTCCGCAAAATGGGCCAGAATGGACTCGAACCATCGACCTCACCCTTATCAGGGGTGCGCTCTAGCCAGCTGAGCTACTAGCCCGCATTCCCGGCCAGTGATCACTTGCCGGGGGGATCGGGGAGTATAACAAGCCCCGAAGACCGCGGTCGCCGGTGCGAGCTGACTGATTTAGATCGACTGATGGGCCGCACCAAGTTCGCCTAAAAGGGTGTGCATAGACCGCTGTTTCGCCTCCAGTTTGCTATGACGGGTAGAACCTCGGACGCTGATCAATGGATATCTCCGGCCTGCATTTGGGGCTCATAAAATGGCAGAGCACCATTGCCGTGGGCAACTAGTAATACCCGCTAAAAGGCCAAAATCAACGATCTGGGGGCCCTAAGCAGGGAATGTTGGGCAGAAATGGCCGGATCAACAAACACCATCCGATAGTTCGCAGGAGGGTCTTTTTATTCCATACAACAACAGGAGCGCCTGTCCATGATGACTGTCCTTTACAACCAGGATGGAGAGAGCCCTCAGGGCTTCAACGATCAGATGAATACCGCTGATAGTGAGTCTGGGGGCGATACCAATGCAATGACCATGGAGTCAGGCTCCTCATCCATGCAAGGTAACGACTTTCAGGGCGACGCAGATATCGCGGCAGGCGGCGTTCTGGTATTCGTGATTATTGGATTGGCCATCTGGCTTATCTGTGTCATCGGCCTCTGGAAGATGTTCAACAAAGCAAGCATTCCTGGAATCCTTTCGATCATTCCGATCGTCAATATGTTCTTCTATCCGAAGCTCGCAGGAAGGCCAGGCTGGTGGGGGCTTCTCTTTTTCATTCCCTTGGTCGGGGTTGTCATCCAAGTCATCATTTGTCTTGGCGCCTCTGAGCGCTTCGGCCGCGGTCTAGGTACGGCGCTCGGGCTGATCTTCCTAGCACCAATCTTTGTCTGCATCCTCGGCTTCGGCTCAGCCAAGTGGACACCAGCACCGGCTGAAAGCTGACCAAACAACTGCTCAAGTAATACTGAACACACGCGCCCCGCGTTTTTTATGTAAAGCTGCGCAAACAGCAGTCGCTTGCTACCTATCGCATATCCCATCTTGAGATGAGGGTTCTCAGCTTGAACATGAGATCTCCAAGATCACGGAAGACCTTCATGTATTGCTCCGTGGCCGCATCAAGAGCCTCTTGATCGCCAGAGGCCACTGCCTGTTGCAGCGCCGGCAAGGTCCATGCACCATAACCCGTTATTGGATTCGGCGCTATCTGAAGATTGCGATACCAGGTTCGTTCTGGCAAACCCTCATCGACCAACCAAGTCCGTTCCATTTCAACCAAAACGCTATTGACCCGATCAGCGAGACCACCTCGTCGCATTCGGCCGGTTTCTATCGCCACGGTCAACTTCGCTTTAATGGCAGTCGCTGCTTTCGCAAATTCAGTGATCTGGTCTTCGAGTGTGCCAAATTGAGTGGTCATTCCTTTCTGTTGCGCTGCCACATTGATCATCTCAAGGGACTCCAGTGTGTAGTCAGCATATGACAGAGGATCGAAGGGTAAGAGGTCTGCATTTGAGAGACGTGCGATCAACGTATTGACTAACTGGCTAAGCATGATGGCTGGCTCGTAGTCATAACCAACGGTCTTGCGATACCAAGTCAATGTGTCATAGGCAGTGTGATATGAACTGCCATCACTACCACGCGACCCAATCCCTATAGAGGGCACACCTATACGGGCTACGAAAGGCACATGATCAGAACCTCCACCCAAATTCCCGAAGGGTTGCTTGTCACCTTGCTCACTCCAGACGTCATAGGCCGATTGATCTTTGTCGCCACGAGCTTGTGGAATTGATTGTGCCGCATTTGCTGCCACTGCCCTGAGGACCGGTGATGCACTCATGCCTAATTTTGGCCCCATCGCAGCCATGTCCAGATTGATGTAGGCAATCACACCTTTGGTTAATTTCTCTGAATGAGCCTCGACATATTCTGTTGAACCAATGATTCCAAATTCTTCCGCCGCCCAATTCGCAAAAACAATCGTGCGGTCTGGTTTATGTCCGGCCTTGGCTGCTTCTGCAAATGCACGTGCAACCTCATACAAGACAATTGTGCCCGCATGCGGATCACCCGCACCAAATGTCCAAGCGTCATAGTGGCACCCAACCACGATCATCTCTTCGGGAAAAACGCCGCCAGGAATAACCCCCAACACATTGGTCACAAGCTTGTTCTCTCGCTTCTGCTCAACCTTGACTCGGACCTTCAGATCTGATCCACCATTGAAGCGATAGGTAAAAGGGAGTTGCCCCTGCCAAAGCTCAGGTGCTTCGAGTCCATTCATACGTGTCAGAATTTCAGCTGCTTGATCCCAACCAATGGGCTGCACTGGTATTTTTGGAAGATCAAGGTCTTTGAAGTGATTACAA
>CALCOW010000315.1 GCA_937899935.1 uncultured Phycisphaerae bacterium | reverse complement strand
TCAAGAATCAGGTGCGGGTCATAGTCGCAGAAAAGTCGATCTTTGAAAGTGCCGGGTTCAGCCTCATCACAGTTGATAGCGAGGTAACGACGCTTTCCATCTGGCTCTGGAAGAAAGGTCCATTTCAATCCACATGGAAAACCAGCGCCGCCGCGTCCACGCAACTGCGATTCCTTGACCACTTCCACGATCTTTGCTGGATCCATCGTGATCGCTTGGTCGAGTGCCTGATAGCCGCCTGTTTTAACGAACTCGTCATAGCCCACCAAATGCCTGTCACGTGGATTTCCCCAAGGCGCGGTTGGAATGCGCTGCGTCAGAATGGGTTCTTTCATGTGATAGGTTGACATTTTTTTACAATCTCAGTTAACAGATTTTCGCGAATCGTGACTTGTACTTCTTGTCTTAAACTCAACTTCTTCAATAGTGGTGCGGCGCAGTGTCACTTCACCTTCCTCAGTTTCCTCTACGGTGCGTCTAATTTCACGACACTCAGAGTCTTGTGTTGGCTTCGTTCGGATCGCACGGCCTACGTGCCCGAAGAACTCGCCTACGCATCGCATAATCGACTTTTTTTCGTTTGATGACATCAATCTGGCAAACTCTCGAGAATCTGATCGAGTGATGCGATACTCAAATTGTCATAGCGTTGATCATTGACCAGCGCACATGGAGCTGTATCACAAGCACCCAGACACTCCAGCGTCAATAATGTAAATTTCCCATCATCTGTTGTTTCATGTGGTTCAATATCAAGCTTATCACGTATGTAATCGACCAACGCCTGGTGACCACAAACCTCGCATGCAATAGATTGGCACACCGCTACCACATATTTGCCAACTGGTTCTAGGTGGTAGTCCTCATAAAACGAAGCCGTGTCGAGCACATCACCGGGTGTAATCTCAAGAAACAGAGCGATCTCAACCATTGCTTGCGCTGCAATGTAACCGTATTGATGCTGTACATCATGAAGAATTGGCATCAACGCGCCCATCTTCGTTTCGTAACGGGGCAAAATAGTCTGGCTGTAACGATCAAGCATTTGTGGCGTGAGATAGGGCGTATCACGCTTCTCGATCTTGGTGGTTGCAGATGGTTTGGCTCGCCACGTCATGTTGTTGTTTCCAAGTTACTCCGGTGCCGTTGAGATGAAACGCCGTCTAATGAACAATTCTAGGTCTTTACCGATCAAGTTCAGCAGCAATGACATTGATTGATCCGAGCACGGCCACTAAATCGGCGAGTTGATGCCCTTCAAACATCTTGGGGAAGGTCTGGTAGTTGATAAAACTGGGTGGTCGCACCGCAACGCGCCAAGGACAGCGGCCCCCATCTGCAACGATGTAGTAACCAAGCTCTCCATTGGGGCCTTCAATAGCGCCGTAACACTCACCAACCGGAGTATCCCAGCCTCGATTGGTCATAACCAGTTCAAAGTGTTGAATGGTTGCTTCAATTGAACCGTAGACATCGCCTTTATCAGGTAGCCGTGTCTTGCCTTCAGGATCAGAGTCAATTGGACCGTCAGGAATGTTATCGATCAACTGATCGATGATCCGTCTTGATTGTCGGAGTTCTTCAAGCCGCACGAGATAGCGGCAAAGACAATCTCCATGTGTGGCGATGGGTACATCAAACTTCACGGCTTCGGCGCCCTGGCCATCCCAATTATCTTTGTAGCACAGGTAGGGCTCGTCTTTGCGTAAATCTCTTTTCACACCTGAGGCACGGGCCAGTGGTCCAGACAGTGACCACGCAATCGCTTCTTCTTCGCTAATGATGCCAACATCTTTGACGCGATCGATAAAGATACGATTTGTATTGAGTAAGGTCTCAATATCTTTCATCGCCTTTGGAAGTCTGACATCGATAAAGTTCCGCACCATGGTCCGAAAGACATCCATATCTGGGATGTCGCGCATCATGCCGCCAACACGGGTGCCATCTGGATGAAAACGTTGTCCGAATAGAAAGTCCAGGATGTCATAGATGCGTTCTCTCTCATTGAAACCATAGAGAAAACCGGTAAAGGCCCCCAAGTCCAGCGCCGCGGCACCAACACAAAGCAAGTGGTTTTGAATGCGTCCGAGCTCTGCAAGAATTGTTCGCACAACCTTGCAACGTGGCGTCAGGTCAATGCCAAACAACACCTCAGCCGCGTGGTGCCAAGCAACATCGTTGACGATCGGGCTGATGTAGTCCATGCGACTGATCGTGCAAACATATTGGTTGTAATCGTGGTGCTCGCCGAGTTTTTCGAAACCAGAGTGCAAATAACCGCAGTGAGGAATCGCGCGGACAACACGCTCCCCATCAAGCTGCAGAATGATTCTTAGGGTGGTATGTGTGGCTGGATGCTGAGGCCCAAAGTTCAAGACCCAGCGATCACCACCATCGACAAGAGTGTCATCGAGATAGTCGACGGCATCTGCATCGACGGTATAGCCCTCATCAGGGTGGATGGAATAGGGCATGGGGGTCAAATCCTGATCTAGTCAATCACCATTGGTCGAGCCTGAGGATGCCCAAAGCTCGGCTTTGTGACATCTTTCACGATGGGGAAGTATACCTGCCTGCCTGTGTTATTGACGGTTTATTAGACCCGGAAGATCGCACCCATTTTCTTGCCCATCAGCACTGAGGCACCGATGAGGGTGGCTGCCAAGAGTGCCATGCCCCAAACACCCATGGCGCTGGCGATCGCGGGGCCATCACCCAGACGTTCAAAGAGCACATAAATTGCCTTGTTCATGGGGAAATCTGCCTCACGCTGAGCCAAGATGATCGAATCAGATACCTCCAACATGGCGAAGCTAAAGGCCAAAAGAGCCCCCGCGATGAGGTTGGCCATGATCAATGGAACGATGACTGTCCGTACTGCTCTGAGTTTGCTGGCGCCCATATTCAAAGCGGCTTCCTCAAGCTGCCCTGAAGTCTGCTCCAGACCGGAGGCAGCGGCACGAACCACATAGGGAAGCCGACGAACTGCGTAGGCAATCACCAGCAGGACTGCCGGGTTTGGCTCGGGCCCG